>JAHLWE010000491.1 GCA_019058135.1 Promethearchaeota archaeon
AAAATCTTGAAATTTTATTTTATACCTTTTATTGCCTGCTTTTTCGCCAGAATTTCAGCGTAAAGCTCATCATTTGTCAAAGGCGGGACAGTTGCTTTTTCTTTTCTAATAAGCCGTATTGCTTCTTCAGGGCAAGATACAACGCAATTTCCACATCCAATGCATTTTTTAAGATTTATTTTGGATTTTTCTTTAATTAGCTTAATGGCTTCCATTTGACAGCGATCTATGCAAGTTTCACAGCCTACACATAATTCAGGATCTACTTCTGCATAATAATTTGACGAAAAAAATAATACTGGTCTAGGAAGAGCCTTTAAATTCTCTAAAACTTCGCAACAACATCCACAACAGCTACAAATAAAATCGGGAAATAGAGAATTTCCCGCTTGAATGATCAACCCATCTTCTTGATTTTTTCTTAAAATTTCTAAAGCTTCTTCCTTTGTTATTTGATGGCCCCAACGATTATCTATATATAGTTGAGCGGCATGTCCAAATGCGAAACAATTTTCGCGTAAAGAAGTTTGTTTGCATGGTTCTTCGAGTAAATCTTTTGCTTGACGACAAATACAATTTTGTACAGATATTGGACCCTCGAGATCTTCAATTATTTTTACAAGTTCTTCATAGGTTGGTATATGATGTTCAGGAGTGATGCTTTTTTCTACAGGAACTGTACGAAATTGGGAAATTCTAGTGCCTACGAATTCAATAGCAAATGCCTCGTCAATATATTGATTCATAGTTTCCAAGAAGTCCTTTGTGAGCTGATTAACTTTATGTTCATACATACCGACTGCGAGTATTTCATTTCCATAATATTTTTTATCATCTTCTTTTTTAAACTTGATTGAACCGTTCTTAACCATATTATCTAAAATGTTTTCTAGTTCTTTGATTGATATACTTAAATCTTTTGCTCGTTGGTAAATTTCATCTAAAGTTTCATACGAAAATTTCAACTTTGTTGCTATTTTTGCTTCTTCAAGTGCAAAAAAATATTTTAATAATCGGATTTCCACTCCAGATTTTGTAGCAGGAAAACCAATGGGTAATTTATCGAGATGTTGCTGGAGTTCTCGATATATTTCAATATCTTCTCCACTTGTTATTACATTTTTATCAATAATTTCTAATCAACTAATATTCTTTTTAGAATTAAATAAATAGAAAATAGATCTTGAATTATTTTAAATATTTCTAAACCATCAACGATACTTTGGATCATATTAAATAAAATTAGACTTTGAACCGTATTATTAGAAATTGATAATAATGAAAATCTTTGTGCTCGATTAAAATAGGTACTTTAAGGAAGATTTTCTAAGTATATTTTGTGTTTTTCCCAAATTTTTCAAATTGGTATCTAGTTTCGGCCATTCACCTCGTTGCATTCTCAGAACACATTTTCTACATATTACAAAGATTGCTGAGCCAGGGTCTTCCACTCCAATAACCATTTTTAGAACTCTTCAAAATTTTAGAAGGGATAATTTATCTGAATTTGAATATCTCCAATATCTATACCTTTATTGTCTAATAATTAGTCAATTTGGTCTAAAATTTTAATAGGATCGTTTTTTGATACCCATAATTTTACTCTCTCCAATGTCATATCAAAAAATCGTCATCACAATCGCATCCTGGATAACAATCATTTGTGGATAACATCAGATTCCATAAAGCTAATTTTATTTGATGTGATTAATACCACATTTTATCCAAAGAGAATTAAAGAGAATTAGAGTTTTAGTAATCGGCTTCCATGGATAATGGATATTATTTCTATATGCTTTTGTTTAATCAAATAAATAATGCGATAACTTTTATAAAGAATTTCTCTCAAGTTAGGGTCATTATATTCTGGAACTTTTCTTCCAAACTTAGGAAATTGCTCTAAATGACTTATCATTTCATAAATCTGTTTTACTAAGATTTGGGCATATTTAGGTGAATCTTTTGAGATAAAATTCGCAATATTATCTAATTCTTTAAGTGCATTGTCTGTCCATTTTATTTCAACCATTTTGCTAAACGCTCTTTCGCTTGTTCGTGTGTGAATAATCTTCCTTCCTCAGAATCCTTTAATCCTTTCTCTATTTTTTGTCTTACATATATTGCTTCAATTATATCTTCCATACTAATATCTTTAGGAAGTGATTTAATCATTTCTATAATATTTTCCTTTTCTGTTGTCATGAAATAAAACCTCAATAAATGACAAGTTTCTTAAAAATATATAATCTCTGTCTCATTAAATTTTTTATTATTAACTTAAAAAAGAAATTTAGTGTCTTGTTGTAAGCATATTATTATATAATAACTTCTTTTATAATTAATTTTCATACAAAACCCAAAATTTCATCCACTTCCATAGCTGGGACAAGTATTATATCCATATTAGCAAAAGCACTACATGGGAGATTGGATATTTACCAAATAATATTGCTTTGGGAACCATATATAGATTCTCCTGTAAAGTCACTTGATGATATATTCCTCGTATACAAAAAATGAAAAATCGGTCGTATTTTCTTTTTCCAGGAATAAAAAGAATATGATTATTAATTTTTTCTCTAATTTACCAAGAGATTAGAGTTAAACCCCAGAAATCCTTAAATTTTTTATCAGTAGAATAAATATTTTTAGTTTTATATTTGTGGCAAGTCATTGCAATAATCTCATCGTGTAATTCATAACTTTTCTCATTATCCATCATTTGATTTAAAATTAACATATCAAAGCTATCAATTATAATGTTTGGGGATTCTTTCCATCTTAAATAATTTTCTCTTAGTGCTTGTAGGGCATTCTCTCCATCTTTTCTAAATTTCCATAGTATTTCCGTTATTGAAATGGTTGGTATTATCGCAATAATCTTTCCATTAATAATCTCCTGCTGCAATTTTTTTAGAACATTGGGAGGACTACTTTTCTGCAATTGAAATAGTGCGACAGCATCCAAGACAACATGTTTTTTTGGGGGCAATTAAATTCTCCATAAGCTTTTTTGGGCTTTCTCATGATCTTCATAAGTAAATTCATAATTATCAAAAGTGCCAATGCAATCTTCAAAGGGATGTTTTTTTTTCCTTAATTTAATTTCATTTTCATTTAATTCTAGTTCTACGATGGAGCCATCAGTTAATTTCATTTTTTCTCTCCATTTTTTGGGAATTACTATTCTGCCATTTGAAGAGACTTTCTGTTCAATTTTTTCAACCAATTGTCATCAAATTATAATGAATTGTCAATTATAATAATGACAAATTAAAAATAAAAATATATCTAAAAT
>JAHLWE010000492.1 GCA_019058135.1 Promethearchaeota archaeon
ATATTATAGCAGTTATAGGAAAGGGTGGTTCAGGAAAATCAGTATTTTGCGCCATCTCAATAATGATAATTGCTAATATGAAAAGATTTAAATTATTTGCAGTTGATGCAGACCCAACTCATTCTCATTTATCTGATCTTCTTGACGTGAAAATTGATAAAAGTTTAGAAGCAATCAGGAAGGAAATTATTAAAACTGCAGCACAAGGAAGGGAATCTGGAAAAATAAAATTGGCAGAAGACATAGATTATTTAGTTTACAATGCAATCGTTGAAAATAAAGATTTCTCTTTATTAGCTGTAGGACGGCCCGAAGGTCCTGGATGTTTTTGTCCAGCAAATAGTTTACTGAAAAAAGTAATATCTTCAATATCTTTGGATTTTGATATAGTTCTAATTGATTGTGAAGCCGGTCTGGAGCAAATAAGTAGAGAAGTAATCAGCAATGTAGATACAATAATAATAATATCAGATATTTCAGTTAGGAGTATAGAAACCGCTAAAACCCTACTTCAAAACTCCAAAAAATTTACAAAATATAAACATATCGGGATTGTCGTTAATAGAGTTCGAGGAGATATATCTTATCTAAGAAAAAAAATTAACGATATGAATTTACCTATTTTTGGAGAAATCCCCGAAGATAATAATGTTATAAAATTAGATATTGAAGGTAAATCAATGAGAAATTTACCCTTTGATACATCAATATATAAAAGTATTGAGAAAATCGTAGAGAATATTTTAACGTACATTAATTAATTATATTTAAAATAGAAAAAATTGAGAATTTTTACATTTTATCTATTAAATCGAAAAGACTAGAAATAACTTCCTCATGGTTATCAGTAAATTTAAACACACCATTTTCAAAAGTACCGTCAATACCTTCTGCAGCTAATTCATAAATCAAATTTTCGGCTTCTTCTTCGGTTTTATTTAATGCTTGAGCAAATTTATCAAGTGGTAAATTTTTTTTTTAATTAAACCTTTTACTCGTTTTTTTTTGGCGATCTTTATCTACTTTAGTAGAAATCTGCTCTTATAGAATAGGTTTTATTTTACTTTTATTAAATTGTTGTTCGATTTTTTCTCCTAAATCTTCTAAACCAGATTTTTTTACCATTTTTTCGATGTCTGCACCTATACGATCCAATTTTTCTCCTAATATTTCTAATGAATCAATATTTTCCGTACCTTTCTCAAATTAATATCAATATCACCTTCTTTCTCAGGAAATAAATCTTTAACCATTGAGATTGTGGCAATCATTACATTTGTCAGAGTAAGAAATAATTGAGCAATTCCCGTTAAAAGCATTCCAATTAATAAATTTTTCCATGTTGGTAAACGTAATTGGAATTCAGGTATATTAAAAATAAGTTCTGAAATAAGTACTGTACCCGTGAAAAAAAGAATAAATACACCAAAAAAGATAAGAATAATCGCAGATCATATTTGGTTCCCATTTTTCAGAAATCGCTATTGCGCCTATTGATTTTTGAGGTTGAACTGGTAAAGGGAGATTATATCTTATTCCTAAGACAATATTCGTAATCCCTAAACATAAGAAAATTCCTGATGGATTTAAACCTGAAATCGAAATATATCCAATAATAAATGGAATTAATGTGCCCCAATCCCGAAGGCTCCACCAAGTTCTCGTATTGTAAATTTAGTAATTTTTTCCTTCTTTTCTTTCATAAATTTATCGTTGATAAACTCCAAAATTAAAACTATTTTTTTTTATGATCAATCTTTTTAATTCTTTTCTTGATTCTCATTATCTAGGTTTTTTTGTTTTTGTTTACCAGACAAATTGTATTTATTAAAAAAATATAAGTTGTTTATGAAACAAGCAACTTTATCAAAGAAAATATTCCCAAAGTAATACAAATAATTCCTAGAAGTTTCTTAATAAGCTCTTCTCTTTTAATTTTTCCAACGAATAGACTCGCTACTGGAGTGGCAGGAACGGCTCCCATCATAAGTATCAAAGGAAATATTAAATCTATTGTACCTCTAAAAATAGCATATGAAATAATTCCTGCAACACAGACCATGCCTTCACAAAATTGTGTGGTTCCTATACTTTTCTTAGTACCCTGACCGCCGACGACCTGACCGGCAGTTATAAGTGGACCATAACCTCCTCCAGAGATTGTTTTATTAAATGCACTCAAAACTCCAACTATAATTATTCTTTTCCAAGAAAAATCATATCTAATTCTTAATAATAATAAGACACCCATCGACGCGACTAATAATCCAATATATAATTTCACATAAAATCCTGGAAGTTTTATAACAAAAAAAGTTGTTATAATCGTTGCTGCAACTCCAATAGTTCCTATAACTATAGCAATGTGAAAGCTTTTCTCTGTTTTGTCTTTAAAATTAACATTATTTCTTTTGTGATGAAAAAAACAGGAACTAAATCCAGTCGCTATTTCACTTAATAGTATTGATGGTATAATGAGAAAAGGATCAAGACCAAATAATAGAAATACTGGTGTCAAAATTGTTCCATATCCGCCTCCGAATGATGAATCGATGAATTCACAAACAAAGGCAAGTAAAATAATTCCTATTATAACATATATTTCCACGTCCATACACCATTTATTATATTTAATAATTTATAATTATGTATAATTAGTTTAATCATACATAACTAAATATAATTAGATATAATTATATATAATTAAACAAATTATACTAATATTTAAAGCTTTAGTTTCTATAGGACAAATGTTTTAGTCAAAAAAAAATTTGGATCTATACATTTTTTTATTTTTTCAAATAAGTTTTAATTATATTTAAAATAGAAAAAATTGAGAATTTTTACATTTTATCTATTAAATCGAAAAGGCTAGAAATGACTTTTTCAGAGTTATCAGTAAATTTAAACACACCATTTTCAAGAGTACCGTCAATACCTTCTGCAGCTAATTCATAAATTAAATTTTCGGCTTCTTCTTCGGTTATATTTAATGCTTGAGCAAATTTATCAAGTGGTAAATTTTTTTGAATTTTAATTAAACCTTTTACTCGTTTTTTTATGCGATCTTTATCTACTTCAGTAGAAATCTGTTCTTTTAGAATAGGTTTTATTTTACTTTTATTAAATTGTCGTTCGATTTTCTCTCCTAAATCTTCTAAACCAGATTTTTTTACCATTTTTTCGATGTCAGCACCAATATGATCCAATTTTTCTCCTAATACTTCTAATGAATCAATATTTTCCATACCTTTCTCAAATTTATCCATAGCATTACGAATTAATTGTGAAACTGATGTGCTTAATTGTGCTGATAAATTTTTCCACTCATCTTTTTTGGCTTTGGGAAGAGAAACATTTATCCTAACTATTTCATCTTCATCAACAGGAGAACTTTTTTCGGAAACCTCTACTTCTTTCTCTTTTTTTTCTTTATCTTCAGACATAATAACACCTATTTTTTTACCTTTAAATTATGAAAATTTATTTTTAATTAATAACTTTTAAAAAGAAAATTATTTGGTAATTGAAAGTGGGAACGATTTGGCAAAGATTCTGGATTCTAAACTATTTTTAAGGTTCTCTATTGTCTTTTCATTGTTAGAATATATCCATTTTTCTTTTAAACCATTTATTATTTGTAATTTTTCCATTTTTTTATCACTCCTTTTTTATTATTTATTAAATGTGTATTTATTGTGTAGTGAGTGTGGATTATTATATATAAATGTTTCGTTTTTGATACATTCAATGGTGATTAAAAAATTAAAAAAAATGAAAAATTAAGTAAAACTTCGGTAAATAAAATATATAGTTTTAAATTTATCAGAGTACAATGAGAGACGGATAAATGGTTAAAAAAGATTTCGAATTCAGAGCCCAGAAGACCTCCATTATTTTCCTCTAAAAAGAGAGGTGTTATATATCGAACTTATAAGAAGCTCTTGTCTACAAAGGACTTAAGCATATCTTAAAAAATATAAAAAAAGTAATAAACAAAAAAATAATGATTTAATTTCTATTTTGTTGAAGTTTTTTCTATTTTTTCTTTATGCAACTTTTCTACATCTAATTTTAATTGCTCATACTTCTCTTTTGTAATTGGAAATCTACTCATTGATAATATCCCAATAATTAAAGCAATTGCAGGAAATATAAACATCAAACATCGAAGTCCGAATACAACAGTAGTTAAATCCACCTCCTCAGTAAAAACCATCCATCCTACATTTCTAAAGACAATATTAATAGATAAAATTATAAGAATTGTTGATAGTTTCGTAATTAGAGCGTTTATTCCATAATAACCCCCTTCTCGCCTTATTCCTGTAGTTAATTCATCTTGATCAATAACAGCAGCTAGAACAAGATCCACGTATAATAAATCTCCAGCGAGACCTATGCCAACAAGAAAAAAAGCTATAAAACCAAAAGTAACATCAGAAGTAAACATAAATGGGGCAAGTGTAATGATAAATGTAGCCATTGATATCATAAAACCTTTTCTTACTCCTACTTTAACTACAACATAACGCCAAAAAAATACAAATATTGCTGCAGAGATAAAAGTAACTCCTAATAATAAACCCAAGATTGTAGAATTTTTTTCTCCTAAAACGAAACTACCATAGAGTGGAACGATAGTTGGAAGCATTCCCACAACGAACCAATGGCATAGGTTGGCGATAATAAAAGTTCTGAATCCTTTATTTTTTAATGAAAATTTTAGGGAGCCTAAAAGTGGGGGAGCTGTTTTATAATCTTCAGAAAATTCTGTTCTTTCCCGTATTCCAAATAATATTAAAAATATTGCTCCTATTGCAATAACTATACTCATAAATATCCCCGCATAGCTGTAATTCGTTAAATAATCTGGATTTGCTAATTCAGGAATGAAAAATGTAGGTCCCATGAAAGCAAAAATTAGACCAATTATAGAAAAAATTTGCTTAATTGTATTTGCCTTTGCTCTCTTACTTAAGTCTTGGAACATTTCAGGGAATAAGGATGCATAATTCAAGTCATACATCGTATAAAAGAGATCCCACAAAATTATTATAATTAAAAAATATATGAATTTCGTCATATTCGTTGCAAGTAATGGAGTCCATAATAAGATCATTATAACACACAATGGACCGATAGCAGCTATAATATAAGGAGTTCTTCTACCCCATTTTGTTCTCGTTCGATCTGATAATGCACCCAATAATGGATCATTAAAAGCGTTCCAAACTGACCAAATAATAAAACCAATAGTAATAAAATCCATGTCTAACCCAACAACTGCATAATAGAATGTGAACACTAAAAAAGTAAACAGCTGAGAAGCTATTGCATCCGAGAATTGACCTATTCCATATGCTGATGCATGTTTTATCGAAAATTGTTCTTCAATCTTTCTACTTTCTTTACTCATTTTTATTCATTTATTTTAGATTTGAATTTAATTTATTGAATAGATTTTCATCAACATATTATATAATTTTTTAGTTTGGGAAATTTAATTTATAGTTAAAATAATTCTTCTAAATATTTAAAAGTATCAACAAACATTTCGCTTCTTCATTTTTTTAATGTGGTAATTGGGCGGCTTTGTAATATGTATATTTTATCATTTTCTATTGCCCATTCAATATCTTGAGGTAAATTGAATGCATTTTCAATTTTTAATCCTAAATTATGAAGTTGGCGAAGTTGTTTTTCGTTTATAGAGCAGACTGTCCTGGATTGGGGGTCTGTTTTTATCAAAATTGTATATGGACCTTCAGGATTCTTAATCGACTTTTTCTCTTTTTTACCGATAATCTTCTTTATAATTTCGAATTGATTTTTTTTAATTATAATAGTATCTGGGATTATTAAATTATCAGCAATAGTATCACCAAGCCCCCATGCGGAATTTATCAACATTTGGTTCGAATCATTATTTATTACATTAGCTGTAAAAAAAACTCCTGATATTTGTGAATTGACCATTTGTTGAACAATAACAGCCATATGGATATCAGATAATGAAATATTTAATCCTTTTTTCCGCATTTGAAGGATATAAAGCATTGATCGAGGGGAAAATAATGATAACCAGCAATTTTTTAAAGATGCTATAATGTCATAAATATTATTGTTATATAAATAGGTGTCAGCTTGTCCTGCAAAGGAAAATATATTTGTATCTTCAATTGTTGCTGAAGATCTAACTGCGAAAGAAATTTTACTCCCAATTTTTTCTTTAATTTTATCAAATGCTACTCTGATTTCATCGATTATTTTTTTAGGAATTTTTGATTTTAATATTAAATCTCTGATTTTTATTGAGTATTGTAGAATTTCTTTTAAATGAAATTGTTTTAATAATAATTTCATCAATTGATTGCTGTATTTAGATTCTTCAAGGAATTTTCTATAAGATTTTGTATTGATAATGAATCCAGGAGGGACCATTACTCCTATTTCGATTAATTTGATTAGATTTAACCCTTTACCTCCTAATAGGGAAAAATTAGATGCTTTTTCTGATAAAAAGATAATATAATCCAAATCTTTCATAGGTATTCTTTGAAATATAAATAATAAAGTATATTTAGTTTAATATAAAAAATTTATATCATTTTAAAAATACTCCTTTATTATTTTTATTTTAATTAATTGAACTAATAAATGCTATATACTAATTTATAAATTTTTAAATTCTTAAGAGGTCGTAAAGCATAATTTTATTAGAATTTCAACAATATAAAATAAATTTTTATTAAAATTAATAAAATTATTAGATATAAATTAATAAAATAATATATATTGATATTTATTCAAAATAATATTTTTAGTATAGTTGGTTTAAATGAAAAAAATTGGGGAAGGATTATCTTGTTCGTCCAATTCAGAAGTTGAAGGAGAATTAGTGTATATTCAATCCGTTCAGGACGTAATAAATTTATTTGATGATGCCAATGGGAAAATATGTATAGTAGAGGATTCAGGAACTACTACTCTTGGTCCAATTTTATCAGAATTAGCCGGAGTATTGTGTCCAATAGGTTCCACAGGCTCACATCTTGCCATAGTTTCAAGAGAATTCGAAATACCTTGTATAATGGGTGTAGAATTTTTTTTAGAGGATTTATCATCACTGAATAGGAAAAAGGGAAAAATAATTACTGAAAGTGAAGATAAGGGTATTATTTATTTACTTGAGTAATTAATAAAATTATTTTCAATTTAAATCTAAAAATATTATTTTTAGAAAATGAGTTAATGTAGTTAAGATCAAAAAATAATAAGATTATAATGAGTGGTTTATATGTTAGGTGATATTAGCGATGATGAAGCTAATGAACTAATCGCATTGTTTTCTAATAGTGTTTTAGAAAATTTTCTTAATCGAGGGATGGTAGAAAGTAAAGTATTTCCTGTAACGCATTATATTCACGTCGCCTGTTATATTTTATATGATCAATCTTACCAATATAATATCTTAAAAAAAGTTGCAAGTGAGATATCGCCAGAGGACATCGCCAGAAGATCTAAATCCTTAGGCTCACGATTAAACCAATTGTCTTTTTATTCTTTATGTATGTTGTATTTACACGGTCGGGCTCAAGTTATTCATGATAACCTCAGTAAAAAAAAGGCTGGCGAAACTAATATCGTTGTAGAGCCTGAAACGAAGAAAAAAGAAACAAAATTCATTCTTGACTTTTGGAAAAGATTAAGTCCCAATTATCTCAATGATGGGCAGCTAACAGTGAAAAATAAAAAAATTAGATGCCTTTCCGATGATTATATTACAAAATTAAAAGATGATATGATTCCTATAGATGATAATAAAGAGTTAACCAAGCGATTAAAACAAAAAATCGCCCATTTGACCATCTATAGTTTCCTTTCTCAAGCCGAGTGCCGATTGAGCATTTCTGAACAGGGACCATATTATTTTGAAGGCAACACTGAACCTTTAATATTCAAGGAATTCCTGGATTTGCATACTGGTGATGAAATATTTGGAATAGATATGTCTGGAAATATGCCATATAAAATCACCAAGATCGCACCAATTCCAAATGTAATATTTGGAATGACGCTGAAAGATATGAAAAAAATCGAATTTAACGATTGGAGCACTTTATTTGCCGATCCAGCTGAGTTTTCTTCAAACATAACATCAATAGGGATTTGGACAAGAGAATTAACGCATGAAAAAGATCTTAGGTATCCTGAAAATTTAGGTGATTTAAAACCCCTATCGCTTGATATCTTAGAGGAACTGTCTGAATTTGCAAAAAATGCCACGAAGGAATTATATGTTGACATATCGAAATGGAGTTTTACTAAAAAATTGCTCTTCGGTACAAACCTTTATGCTAATTTAGTATCGGCTTTATGTACCCGTTATGCAGGATTAGAAGATAATTTTAACTGGACTTGGGCTTTTGACATTGCCGCAAATAAACCACTTAAGACTGACTTACTAGATGAAAAAAGAATAAAGTTTTACATTGAAAAATTAGGCAAAAAAATAAAGTCCAACCTAGATGAAAAAGAAGTAAAGAAATTGCACATTACAGCTTTAGAAAAATACCAAGGTGTACATCCATTCCTTACAAGAATATTTAGGCGTAGAAAACTCCAACAAATAGACCCGTTATATTATTATTTACAAGATTAATTGTCAATTGTATATTCAATGAAAAGTAAAATATAATCACTCAAACCTCAGTTCTTAGTGTTAATCCCGTGTTGAGGATAAATACTCCGAAATGCCATCACCTTCTTTATCATTACACGTGAATATCGCTACCTGCTCGAAAATTTCAGTTAATCCTTTCGGGGATGGAAGAGGCAAGTACTGCGAAAATATTGTCTTTGATTTTAATGTTCTTTTCTTTCCATTTTTATCCGTCAAGATAAATGTTGAAGAAACAGGTGTTTTTTCATTTTCTTTCGTTTTTGTGGTCACTTCTATTTTTTCAATTTTAATATTATCAGCAAATTTTGAATAAATTATACCATTTTGGGTTACTTTACCAAGGGCTTCTGATCTATAAAAATTAATAGTCTCATCTTCAAACTGGGCAGAAACCCAATTCCATGCATCAATTCTAGCCCAATCCCTAATACCCCAGCTGTGATCACGATGACCAAGACCCTTAATGTTTCTTGTTTCAATTATCTCCCCATTTTTCTTCAGATCCAAAGTTCCTGTAGCTATCATAGGTTGCTCATAATGCATCTGAGCAAATACTTGATCTGTCTTAATTTGATCATTCTTAAGAAAAGCTAAGGGATCTTCACCCTCAGCTGAATTAAATATTGGAAACCTTCCCTCAAAGTTAATATCTAAATTAACTCTACTATTTTTGAATTTAATTCTCCATTGTTTCATTGGTTTGATGCAATAATACTTAACTTTCGCATCGAATTCCCAATTATCAGGCATTTTTTTAAGGGGAATTTCCTTAAAATAAGTTCTCGTCTTACCATCAATTACTAATAATAATAAGATCAGAGATTTCTTTTTATCCATTTCGAACGCTAGTCTAGTAATAAAAAAAACCCTATTTGGACGATCAATAAAATTAAAATACCAACTCTCGTTGTGGAATGGTGGGAATTTTCCCCAATCATGTCTATAGTCATCCATTTCGGATAATTCAAAACTTTTATTATCCTGTTTTTGGAGCTTTTTCTCTTTTGTCATAATATTTCCATTCAAAAATTTTGTCCTAATAAAAATTAAATATATATATTTAAAATTATTTAAAAATCTTCATTTATCAATCAAAATAAAATGTAATTCTAAAAGCAACAGCAATTTTGGACTCAAATCTCAAGAAAAAACTAAAATTAATCAATATTTTTTCAATGAGAAATATTATAAGAAACTTTTTGATTTACCATTATATGATTCTTTAAAGAATGGCTTGATGTTCAATATTCTATAATAAAGTATTGGCAAACATCTTAATCTTATTTTTAATCATTTTTATAGATGTCATTCTCTGATCCCCAACATCAAGTTCTATAATAAGCATCGGGATTCCAACTTCATCTTTTAAGGCTTCTCTTAAAATTTGTGGAACCGAACCAAACTGCTTACAACCTATATGAGAAGTATAAATAAAACAATCTGCACTAAAATCTTTTGCAAATTTTACACAATCATCGATAAAAGGATCAAAAAATTGAGTTGATTGTTTCATCATTGGAAAATCCATTGTTCTTTTTGCCATTCCCTTAAATAGCGTATCTAAGCCTGATTTAGTATTTATCGGTTCCGTTAAATTATAATTAAAGATATCAAATAGAATTGACATACCAATTTCTCTCTCTAACCATTCACATATAGCAAAATCAAAAAAGATTAGCATGTAAGGCCAAATGCTTCTTATTTTTTCTTCTCCACCTGAATGTTCCCCGCGCTTATATCTTTTTTTTATGATTTCCAACATCTCAGTGTAAAAAGTATAATTTTCAGGTCTTCCAGCCATAAGAATGGTTGCTCCAGCAGAAAATGCATTAAAGAGGTTTTCTACGGGGCAGGGAATTGCTTTTTTTAATTCGAATATTTCCAATTGAATTTTTTGAACCTGATTTTCTATTTCTATATGTTTTTTCATTCTGTTAAAATCAGGTTCTTGGTCAATAACCTTTCCTAATTCATATAATGTAAGTTTAAGTTGCTTGCCATAATATTCATAACTTTTTTCTTCATGAAGAAAAGGGATATCAGAAAGAATTAATGGGATATCTTTATACTTAAAAAATGGGTAAGAAGCAGCAGAATTATCGCATGGACCTGTTGGACAAATAATGGCGTCAAATTTAAATAAATCATCTAGTGTCATAGCCATTACTCCTTTTTGACTACTACATGTATGATATGGATGTCCCCAATTGTTAATTATATCATAATATTTTTCAACACCTTCAGGTAAAAGTGCTGCAAGAAAATATGAAACTGCTTCTATACAAACAGGTACACAATCAAAGCAATAAAGATATTCTGGTGGAAAAGCAAAACTATATCCAACTATTGGTAATCCTTCTCTAGCCTTTTCAATAGCTTCTGATAATACAGATTCAAAACATTTCGTACCTATTTTAATTGAGGGTATTTCTTGTTCTGGTAATATTCTCTCAGTTAATTCACATGTAGTTGCAATAGTTTCTAATAACATTTTATAAGGGATTACTCGATCTTCCATTTTAGTCTTATCAATCATTTCTTTAACCTCTTTTACAATAATGTGTTTGCAAACATTCTAATCTTATCCTTCACAGTTTTAATAGAGGCAAAGCGCTTGTCACCTACATCAATATCTATAATTAATAGAGGGATACCTAATTCATCTCTTAAGGCTTCCCTAAGAAGTTGAGGAATAGACCCAAACTGCTTACAACCTATGTGAGAAGTAAATATTCCGCAATCAGCTTTAAATTCTTTTGTAGTATTTATAAATTCTGGAATGAAATCATCATAAAAATCAATAGATTGCTTAATCATTGGAAAATTCATTGATTTTCGTGCCATATCATTAAACATTTTATCTTCCGAACTTGTATCTACAGGGTCATATAAATTGTAAGAAAAAATATCTAATAAAACTGACATCTTAATTTCTCTATCCAACCATTCACATAAAGCTAAATCAAAGAATATGGTCATATAAGGCCAGATTGAACGAATCCGTTCTTCTATAGGACTTTCTTTTTTTTTATATCTTTTTTTTGCTAGAGCTAGCATATTTTCATAAAAATCTAATTTCTCTGGACGTCCTGCCATAAATACTGCAGCAGCAGCAGACATTGGGTTTATCATGCTCTCAAGTGGGCAAGGAGTAGCTTTTTTTAATTCAAATAATTCAAATTCTAGTTTTAATGATTGATTTTCAATTTCTAAAGATTTCTTTATTTTATCGAAGTCTGGTTCTTGACCAATTATTTTGCCAATTTCACTTAATCCTATTTTGATTTGCTCAGCATAAAATTCATAACTTTTCTCTTCACGGATAAAGGGCATGTCTGTGATAACCAAAGGAATATCTTTATATTTAAAGAAAGGGTATGAGGCATATGTATTATCGCAGGGAGCAGTTGGAGTGGTTATTACATCAAATTTAAATAAATCATCCAATACCATGCCCATTACTCCCTTCTGGGAAGAGCATGTGTGATAGGGGTGTCCCCAGTGAGTAATTAAGTCATAATATTTTTCTGAACCGTTAGGAAGTAATGCCGCCAATAAATATGATGTTCCTTCAATACAAATAGGAACACAGTCAAAACAATGTAAAAATTCTGCTGGACATGCAAAATGATAACCGATTATTGGCAATCCTTCTTCTGCTTTTTGAATATAGTCAATTAAGCATTTTTCTAAATTTTTTAATCCCATTTTTAAAACTTGCATTTCATGTTCTGGAACAATTCTCCATACTAACTCATATGAATTTGAAATAACTTCTAGCAACATTTTATAAGGGATAACTTTTTCTTTCATTTTTTATATCCTAATTATATTTTTACTATTATTTTATCATTTCCAAGAAAGCTTCAATTCGGGTTCGAAGTCGTGTTGTATCGGCTTGTACATATTCCCTATCAATATTCAATACTGGAATTTCTAATTCTTTTAGTTCGTGCTCGAATAGCATGTTATCGCAACCATGGAGATCACAATTGTTTATTCTTTGAAGTATGACACCATCAATTTTTGCTGTTTTAATCTCATTCTTTAAAAATTTTAATCTTCTCTCGTGATCATCCATCATTCTCGGACATGAAATTCGGTGATACACACGTTTTGAAATTTGTTCTAAGGGATTACCTCCAATTTGTACATCATCTAAAAAATTACGGGTTCCAAAACACAGAAAATCTGACACAATTAACGCTCCAGAATTCTCAATCAAATTAACAAACTTTAAATCATCTATAATGCTTCCAACAAACATAATTCTTTTTCGGAGATCTTTTATCCCTTCACTTTCTTTTAATTTATAAATAATTCGATGTAATTCTTGATTAGTAATATCTTTAGGAACAGAACTATTTACTACAGAAATCCTTAATGCTTCAGCGCCAGAAAGTTTTGGTTTTTCTAAAACTCGCAGTCTATGAATCTCTCTTAATAGCCTACGATTTTCATTATGAACCTTAATTGAATTTTCAAGGTTACTATCAGTTATATCTATATTATAAGCCATTTCTAATTCTTCCTTTAATTCTATAATTTCTTGCCAATACCAATTAAATCCTTCTTCTGTTATAATATGAGGTACAGAAAAGTAAAATCTCGGAACTTTCTTTTTGAAGCCCTCTCGATTAAAAACCTTCATATTGAAAATTTCAAACATCC
This sequence comes from Promethearchaeota archaeon, assembly GCA_019058135.1. GTDB lineage: Archaea > Asgardarchaeota > Lokiarchaeia > Sigyniarchaeales > SOKP01 > 6H3-1. Next base: position 13,358 of record JAHLWE010000492.1, read on the forward strand.
TACGACTATGGTCACAGCTGTTGCATATAAGGAATCCATCAAGAAAATCAAAGCCACCTCGTAACGCTAAATCGAGTGATGCTCTTACAAAACTACAAGTGAATCGGACCATCAATATATCACCAAGTTCAGTTTTTTCATGTCCAGTCGCCCTTATTCTAAAAGGTAATAAATTAGCTGCATACAGTAATTCTTCAGGGATGTAAGTACAATAATAACCAATAACTCTTTTTTTACTTGCTTGCCATTCTTTAATGTATTCATTATTAATCGAATTAGAAATATTCAGAAATGGGTCATTTTGTAAACTCATCTTCATTCTCCTTTATCCTTGATTTTATACATTTTATGCTTACCTATTGCAATACATCTCAATAGTTTTATAGTAGCTCTTAAAGAACCACTCATTTTAATTTTTCCGGTAATGATATACTTAAGAAAGAATCTTAATATTCCAAAAATATTATTTTTTGTTCGCACTATAGCACTTACTACACGAACCACTTCATCTCTTTTTGCATTTAAAGTCACGCACGAAATGGGATTTATAGATCTCCCCATTCGAGGGTCAAAATTATCTTTATTTTTTACAAGTACAAAAGTTAGATAACCATTTAAAGAGGGAAAATAGAATTCAACTTCTTGTCCCTCTCTTTTGCCAATTTTCTTAAAAGGCTTTTCGAATCCATATATTTCAATTAAAAGCTTAGCCAATCTTGCAATATTGAGTAATTTAGTTTCATTTATTAAGTCATGGGCTTTTTTTTCCCGATTTAAAATGTGGGTATCATTTTTTTCAATCATTTAATCAGCACGATATAAGTTTAATAATATCTTTATAAATTTGGTTTGTGATCGTTTATTTTAATTTGTTCTTTTTTTATAAAAAATTAATTAATGAAGTAAAGTGTTTTTGATTTTAATTAATTTTTACAATTCAATAATCTATTTTAAAAAAGAATGGAAAAAATTTTTAAAATATTGTCACTTATTTATCAGAAAAGGTTATATCATTTCGTAAGAAAAGTTAAAAAAGTAAGTAATAAAAAGAGTAAAGATTTATTGGAGATATAACAATGATAAAACAAATTAGTATCTTCTTACCAAACCACCCTGGCGTATTAGTGGATTTAACAAAATTATTAACGGATCATTCTATTAATTTGAGAACTCTTACGATCTCAGAAACTACGGATTACGGTATTTTAAAGATAATAGTAGACAAAACAAGTGAATGTATTCAGATTTTGGAAAGGGAAAGTTATTTAACAGCAGTGACAGAAGTTATTGCAATAGAGATTCCAGATAAACCAGGTTCTCTACATGAAGTCATAAAATTATTAGGAGAAAATGAGATTAATATCGATTATTTATATTCTACAATTGTTAAAAATGGTGCAATTATAATTCTTAGAGTTTCTGATAATAAAAAAGTAATAGAGTTATTAAAGAGTAAAAAGATTAGAGTACTCGATAAAACCGATTTTTGAATATTTTAGTTTAAAACAACATTATTTCCTTTCTTTTTGAGATAACCTAAATAACATGCATTATTAAAGAACTGATAAAAATTTTTTCCAGTAATTTCTTCATTCTCTGCGTATTTATTAAATTCATCAAATTTAATTATTCCTTTTTCGTCACCGTAAGTTTTAACAATATTAATTAGAGTTTTCACGTTTTTATTAACATTTTTCTTTTTTTCTTTTACCTTCTTTTTATGTAGTCGAGATTTTATTTTTTCGATATCTATCGTTAATTGTTCTATGGATTTTTGATAAATATCTGAATACAATGTTACTCCAAGTTCTCTAAACTTATTTGAATCTACGGAATTTGCTAAAGAATCAATCTCGTCAATTATTTGATCAATAGATCTTTTTGCTAATATTTTATATTCTTGATTTTTCTTTTCACGATATTCCCTCAATAAATCATGAAAATTTATAATGTTAGTTCCGTTTAATGGTTTACAGATATTATTTCTACTTAATTGTAGAGTTAAATGTAAATCTTCTGAAGAAATTAAAGCTTTTAGCATAGTATTTTCTTTTTTTAACGAGATATAATTATAAGGTTCATCTACAGTGTATTTAGTTATTAATATATAACAACGTCCGGGAGATTTTCTACCCGTCCTACCTCTTCGTTGAATCAAACGAATTTCAGACGGAACAGGTTCATAAAAAATAACTGAATCTACATTAGGTATATCAAGACCTTCTTCTGCGACACTTGTGGCAATTAAAACATTAATATCTCCATTTCTAAATTGATTTAAAATCTCAATCTGTTTTTTCTGGCTGTAACCAAGTTCCTTTTTACTCATTGCTTGTCCAATAAATTTTTCAGCACGTAATTTACCTTCAAATTTTTCATCAAAAAATCTTTTAATTAGGGAGACCATTTCTCTGTATTGAGAAAAGATAATGACTTTTTGACAATCTAACTCAAAAAACTCTTTTGTAACTATATTTAATGTTTTTTCAATTTTTGGGTGATTTATTAGCTTATTTTTATTTCTCCATTGTTGAATATATGAAAAGATGTACTGGAAATTTTCAGAATTTAAAATACGTTTAGCAGATAAAATATCATTATCAGCCTTTCTAACTAATGTTTCTAAAAATGATTCGTATAATGTAATATCTTGAGTTTCTAATAGATCTTTTCCATGCAAAAGAGAGATACAACTTGAAGCTATTGAATATACCAAATGAATGTCTATTTTGTTTTTTCTAACGATCTTTATAATTCTAGGATTTTTATAGAATAATAAGTCTCGAATATCAGAAATTTCACCAAATTTAGATGTATCTAAACATTCATTTTCGTATTTTAAACTAATAGTTAAATCTTTTGCGATACTTAGAAAATCCATTTTAGTATAATAAGTCTTTGGCTTTAATAATTCATTATCCAGAAAAAAGGAGAGATATTTCTTGAATAAAGATTCCCATACTAAACTTAGTTCCATAAATTCTATGGGCAAATCGACAT
>JAHLWE010000041.1 GCA_019058135.1 Promethearchaeota archaeon
GAAAGATCTAATAGTGGAATATCTAAATATTACCCTTTTCTATTTACCGAAAATTATATTACATCTTTCGATTAATAGAAATAGATCATCTTAGCGTATTACATTTTGATTGAATTTTAGTGTAATATGCAGATATATATAAAAGTTCATGAAACAGTTCTTTCACGAATTAACATATACCTCTACAGAACATCCTGATATTATTTGAATCAAGATCAATATTTGTTATATTGGATTCACTATTTTTCTTATTAAATAATATTATAAGATGTTATCCAAAAATAGGTTAAAAATTCTACATTAAGATTTTTTATATTATCTCCAAGAATTGGAGCAAATTCATTTTTTTTAGGGAAATTTTTTATGACTTCATATTTTCTTCCATCTTCTAAAGTCCTTATTTGATATGTATCCCCTTCATTATCTATTCTTGATATAGGAGTACTACTATTTTTGGTATGTAGGTTATCAATAAAAATCACTAAGGCATCTGATTGAAGTTTAGAGTGAAAAATATTTAGAAATGTTTTTAACTTAGATTTTAAAATATGCGACCACCAGAAACCACTAAAACCAGCAGAAAATTTCCCCTTAATTTTACTTAAATAAAATGAATCATCTTGAATAAAGGAAACATTATTTGAAAAAAAAACTTTTTTTTTAGCAATTTTAAGAACTTCTTGATTAATATCAGTTGCAGTAACTAAATTTGCAATTGATGCAATAGTTTTTGTCCAATAACCGGTTCCACAGGCAATTTCAAGAACATTATGTCCTTTAAGTAATTTTTTAAGAATAGAATGAAGTAATGCTATATCTTCCTGTCGTTCAGGTCGTTGATATGTTTTCTCATATTCAAACGCCCGGTCTGCATAATATTGTATAAGTGCATTATTTGGTTTTTTTTTCATAAATTTTGCCTTAAAGGATTTAATTTATCTTAAATATTTCGAGACTATTTGTTTCAATTCTTTTGCAAGCGATTCATCAATTGGTTTTATGGGGGTTTTATTTGATAATTTATTAGCTTCTTCGCGCGCTCTTTTTCTTGCGGATTTGGAACCCAGTTTTTTCCATGAATCACGGGTCTTTCTATCAATAATTGAACTTGGAAAAAATAATTCTTTTCTGAAAAGTTTTAAAGTAGATGGGTGGGATAATAGTTCTTCTTTCTCTCCAAAATCTTTTAGGATATCTAAAGCAAAAGGAGATCCATAATCCTCAATGCCTTGAAGGAATCTTTTAACCATTCCAATAATTTCGTTATCAATTAAAAGTTTTTCAATACTTTGTGTTGATTCAAAATCAAGCATTCCGGGACCTGAAATCATATTAATTCCAGCTAACCCGGCTAGAAGTGCTCCCATTCCTGCTTCAAAACCAGCTTGAGCATCTGGAATTTTTGCATCACTTAGACTCATATAAGCGTGTGTTGGCATTTTTAAAAGTTTTCCCATTTCTATGTCACCAATGTTTATCATCATAGTCTCTATAGCTCCCATTGGTGTTGTGCCATGTTTCATATCCATTACTGCCGGTGATCCACCCCATATTAATGGTGCTCCACGTTTTGCTAATTGAGCAATTACAACCCCAACAAGGGTTTCAGCACAATGTTGAGTAATTGATCCCAACAATGTAATTGGAGCACTTGCACCAGCCAATGGCATTGATACAAACTCAGATGGAATCATACTTTTAGCGGCATCAATTACTGATTGAGTAGTGAGATCTGACCACTTTAATGGTGGGCTGGGGCAAGCATCAAATATTGCTAATGGTTTTCTCGCTAAATCATCTTCAGATAATCGACAAGTCAAAAGAATTTCCCGCATAATTGAAAAACTATCCTTTTGAAATGTTCCCGTAACAACAGGTTTATGACAATTTGAAAGTGATATAAATAGACGATGCCAATCTTGTGCATCTTTAGGAACATCTTGATAGATTAATGCAGTGCTTTGAGCTTCAATATATTTTAATTGCTCAACGATTTTTGAAAATTTAATGAAATCATTCGAATTAGCTTCTCTAATTTCGCCTGTATTCTCATCTAAGATGAAAATTGCAGCGGATCCAGGATCAAAATGAACTTGGTTATCTTTCAATGAAATATGTTCCTTACCCTCTCTGTCAAATAAGGTTATTTCATTTGGAACCGATTCTAAACATTTATCAACTAAGTCAGGTGGGATGTAGAAGAGTTTTTCCTTATAGTTAAGCCCTTGTTGCGAAAACAATTCTATAGCTTCTTGATTTTCAATGAATACACCTTGAGTTTCTAAAATATTTTTTGCTTCATCAAAAATTAATTTCTTGTGCTCATTATCTAATAACTGAACTTTTGGTTTAATAATTGGCATACTAAATTTTTTTCGATTAAATCATATATTTATAATGAATCAATAATTTTACGGATTTCTTTAATTGTTTGAGGCGATGTTCCACAACATCCGCCAACTATTTTTGCTCCCAAATTAATCATATCATGAATATCTCTTGCAAAATCTTTTGGTGGATATTCATAAAACGGTCTACCATTTTCATCAATTTTTGGTTGTCCTGCATTTGGTTTAGCTGAAAGTGGCTTATTAGTTAATTTAATACTCTCTTCTATTAATCCAATCATATCGTTAGATCCAATAGTACAATTTGCTCCAATTACATCTACTTTTTCCTGTTCCAAGATTTGAATACATTTTTCAAGGGAATCACCCATTATCGTAAAATAACCCCTTGGAGTTTTTTTATATGTCATTGAAGCTATAATCGGTTTTTCAGAATTTTTTTTAACTGCTCGAATTGCTGCTTGCATTTCTTCAATATCTGAAATTGTTTCAAGGTGCCACAAATCAACTCCTTGTTCTAAAATCTTTACTTGGCTAGCAAAACTGGACTGCCATTGTTCTGAAGTGGTATTTCCAACAGGTGACCTAAATTCACCACTTGGTCCAATATCGCCCACAATTAAACAGTTGGGAGGACATACCTTTTTTATATTTTCAAGTGCTTTTCCATTAATTTCTTTAATTCGATCTTCAAGTTTATATTTTTTTAAATTTAATGGAGATGACCCAAAAGTGCATGTTTGGCACATATCAGAACCTATATCATAGTAAGATTTATGTATCTCAGAAATAATATCAGGTTTCTCAATATTCAATATATCAGGAATCTTACCAGGTTCTATTCCTCGTTTAAATATCTCTGTACCCATTGCTCCATCAAATAAAATTATCTTGGAATCATCTTTTAACCAATCATGGAATAACATTTTAATAAATTTCTCCAGAGTTTAAATTTTATCTATGTAGGAGAGATTTAGCTAGTTCAACTGCTTCTACAGCATTTCCAGCATAACCATCTGCACCGCATTCTTCAACCCATTTACTAGTAACCGGAGCACCACCAAGGATTACCTTAAATTTATTGCTAATTCCCTTTTTTTTCAAGATTTCTATAACTTTTTTCTGTCCTAACATAGTAGTTGTTAGAAGTGCTGATACTCCGATAATATCAACATTTTTTTCAATTGCTTCATCAATAATCTTTTCAGCGGGAACATCGGCACCCAAATCATAAACCTCAAAACCATACGCTCTTAACATTGTTGCAACAATTGTTTTCCCGATTGAGTGTATATCACCTTCAATAGTTGCTATTACCACTTTTCCTAATGTTTTTCTCTCTATGCCACCCTGTAGATGAGGTATGAGAAGATCCAAGCAATCTTGCATGATTTTTGCCCCTCTCATCAACTCTGGAAGGAAAAATTCACCCGCATCCCATAATTCTCCTACGCGCCTAATTCCTGCTCCAAATCCTTCTTCAATAACATTAAGTATATTCAAATTTTTACCGATTGCTTTATTGGCTAATTCTCTGGCTTTTTCTTCATTTAAATTAACGATTGCATCAGAAATTTCTCCATATAAGTTTTCTTGAGACATATTATTCTCTCTCCTATTCTAAAAAATTATCCAAATATATTAAAACAAATAAACTAATTTATTATAGATTTTCTATTATTTGTTATTTAAAACTTACAAAAATAATGATTACTTAGATAAATTGAAAAAATTTTTGATTATTTCAAGCCGATGATGTAAGATTTCGTTGTGCTTTCTTAACTATCTCTTCCAGTTCTTTAGTCACATCATCTGCAAGCGGTTCCGGTTGATAGGCTGCCAAGATTTCATCCTTATGTGTTCGGCAACGTTTTTCCATACTAGAAGCGCCTTTATTATTCCACGTATCGTAATATTCCCTGTCTAAAAGAGTCGGGAACCATAATTCATTTCTGAAATGTTCAACTGTATGTTGTTTATCAAGAAAAGAACCTTTGGGGCCAACTTTTTCAATAATATCAATAGCAAATGTCTCTTCCTCAAATGTTACTTCTCTATTAATACTTTCTACATATGATATGATTTCAGATTGCATAACAAGAAAATCTAAAGAACTTGCTTGATCCACACCACAGATCCCCATATGGCCAAAAATATCAGCTCCAGCTGCAGTTCCTAATGCCAGAGTTAAACCACACTCAAGACCAGCTTGGGCATCTGGTCGTTTAGAATCAGTTAGCCCTACATTAATATAGAC
>JAHLWE010000493.1 GCA_019058135.1 Promethearchaeota archaeon
ACCAGAACCTGAATGGGAATATCCAGAAGTCGAGAAAGAACCATCCGAACCTGAAAGGGAATATCCAGAAATCGAGAAAGAACCATCCGAACCTGAAAGAGAATATCCAGAACCTGAAAAAGAACCATCGGAAATTGAAAAGGAACCACCAGAAACTGAGAAAGAATATGATGAAAATCAAGAGGGAGGTAGTGAAGAATAATGCCAGTTGGATTAGTTATAATGAAATGGGATGAGCGTATCGGTACGCAAATCATTGCAAAATATCCGGAAGAAGTTGTAATTGGAGATAAAACCTTAATGCAAGTTTATAGCACGCACGAATATACTGGAGAACCAGGGATGGTAAGTCTGATGGTGGGCTCATTAAACGTTGCAAGCTATTATACAGGAGCAGATACAGGTTATTACATTATTTTACTTTTGAGCTTAGAAGATGATCCTGATTTATACGAAGGTGGTTTGGCTGATGTTTCTCGTCAAATTATCGCAAACATCGAAGAAGAATCTTTCCTAAATCTTATACCTTCAATTTTTCAGAGATTATCTGTGTATCCAAAATTAAACGATGAACAACGACTTGCAATTGTTTACCAAGATGAGATTAAGAGATTAATTATAAATCGTTTAAGAGATGAGGGAGCAATTTCAAAATCGGAGTTAATAGTATGGTTAAAAGATCGATATAGACAAGGATTCGTTGATTTAGATGCAATTGTTATGTCTTTAATTAAAAGCGATTTAATCAAAGAAACATCAGTGAAAGGAATGCCTTCAGAATTAATCTTTCTAATTCATGATATCTTGATAACCAGAGTTCCTCCAATAGAATTGCTAGCCAATCCCGCTGATAAAGGGCTACCTTCAAACTTAGCCAATGATTATACAATAGAATCTCGAAAGTTTTTTCAAGGATATAAACCAGATGAAGAAGACAATTTATCATTGATTGAATTACTTATTGATCCACAAGTCTATGAATCCCTAAAGCTTTTGCGACAAGCAATTGTTACAAGAAATGATCTTGAAAAACTCAAGAAAAAAGGTGTGGATGACGTTGATTATGTGCTCAAGAAGCTTTGGTCATCTAGAATGATTCAAGTATTTCAAGATGATAGAGGCAACGAATATTACGCGCTTTTATCCGATTTCTACATTGAGAAATTTTTCCCAAAATATCTGTTGAATATAATAAGACGTGAATATGCTTCCAAATCTAAATCTAACCAAGTCCTATTAGAATATCTAAACGTACTACATGATACGTTTCAAGCAAAGAAAAAACAAAAACCTAAAGTAAAAGAATAAATAATATCTTTTTTTTTTTTAATATATTTTTAGTCTCTTTTTTTATAGATGATATTTCAAAATCAGTTTAATAATCATATTTTTCTAATGCATCATCTTTAATTTTTAGTAGATCTTTAAAATATTTCGAATTAATTCTTGAATCCAATATTTCCAAGAATTTATCTAAGTTATTTTTTTTTGAATTTATTTCCGAAACAAGATTTCTCCAAATTGAAATATTATGAATTACTCTTGTTTTTCTGTCTTTAGAGAAGGTATCTAAAATTTGCTTAATATCTTTTCCATTGCACACCTCACATTTACATTTATTTGCTGTAGCGAAAAATCTCTCCCTTTTTTCGATATTATCTTGTAAAACACTTGCCCTTTGGCCATATCCGTTTTCATTAAAAATTGTTCCATAAGTTAGCGCGGATGTGACTGGTGTTGACCCATCAAAACTTGAAACTCCAAAACAGGCTAAAATGGGCATTAAATAATAGCTAGCAACCCCACTAAAATGCAACTTAGCGTTTTCATTTATTACACTTCTTATACCTAAACTAATTTCAAATAATTTTTTTATTCCTAATTTCTTATATTTTGGATATTTTAAGAATTCACTAACGCCGATACAAAAATGATCATGCCCATCATTTGAAGCTTTCTCAAACCATTCTCTTGCAGATTCATAATTATTTACTTGGATGGAGCAGTAAATCGGTATGGTTGAATTATTATTTTCTCTGGCCCAATTAGCATATTCTAAGTTTTTCTTATAATATTTTATTAATTTAGAGGAATCTAACAACCAGTATAAAAATTTATCATAATTGATTTTTTTGCTATAGATTTTCTTAAGTCTATCTTCTTCCTCCTTTAAGTCTAGATCCCCAGGTTGCACATTTTTTGACATAAATCCAATTGTGTTTTCATTGGCTAATTTCATTTGTTGAGCCAAAATTACCTCTTTAGATCTTTTTTCTGGATTTTTAATATTCCACCAATTTCCCGCATGAATAAATCGTAATGATTGATGATTTTCTAGAGCCCTTATTTTTGATGGTGTCAAATTAAAAGGAATTGTTATCGGAATTGTATCAGTTAAACCTTCTATAAATGTACTGAAAAATTCATAAGTTCCTTTATATTTCATTTTTAAAAAGTAATAAATAATTTACAAGAAAAATTAATTATAAAGTAAGAATAAATTTTTGAATAACTTTTCTTTATTTTTATTGTGAATTGATATGACAGAAAAAGATTCTACAGAACAGTATTTAGACCTCCCAGAAGCAATAGGCTTAGATGGTATAGATTTAGAGAAGTATATTATTGCGACTTACATTATTAAACGCGCTAAGGGACAAAATGTTAATTATTTGGCACGTTTTGCTGCCATTGAACAGTCTACAGGCACATGGGTAAGAGTTCCTGCCGAAACAGCTGAAGTGAGAAAACATCATGTTGCGAGAGTTTTAGGCGTCTATGAGCTCCCATATTATGAATATGTTGTTCCAAAAGACATTAAAGAAAGATATTATTGCATTCAAATCGCTTTTCCAATAGTAAATTTTCGACCACAAATACCTCAGTTATTTACCAGTGTAATTGGAAATATTTCTATTACGCATGGTCTAAAATTAGTAGATCTTGCGTTTCCTAAAGAATGGTTAAAAGGATTTAAAGGACCTAAATTTGGCTTAGATGGAATACGAAAACTCCTAAAAGTTCCTGAAAGACCAATGTTAAATAATATGGTCAAGCCATGTACTGGTCATACAGCTGAAGTAGCCGCTGATCTAGTATATAAAGCTGCTGTTGGAGGTTGTGATGTGGTAAAAGATGATGAACTTATTTCTAATCCAGAATTTAATACATTAGAAGATAGAATTGTTGCTGTAATGGAAGCAGTAGATCGTGCAGATTCAGAAAAAGGTGAAAAAACCCTCTATACTATTAATATCTCAAATAGACTTCCAGATATATTTGAATATGCAGATAAAGTAATTGAGTTAGGGGCAAATGCAATAATGGTAAATTTTGTAGCAACTGGATATGCAGTTCTAAGAAAGTTAGCAGAAGATCCATCTATAAAAGTACCAATCCTGGGGCATATGGACTTTTCAGGAGCTTTAATGGGCGGAGAATGGAATGGACTAAGCAGTATACTTGTCCTTGCAAAATTACCGAGAATTTGCGGTGCTGATAGTGTTGTTGTCCCAGCTCCATATGGAAAAGCGGAAATTTTAGATGAGCGTTATGAAAATATTCTACGTGCTTTAAGATTTCCATTTCAACATATCAAGCCTACATTACCAATGCCTTCTGGAGGTATTACAGCTGGAATGGTTGAAACAGCCATAAAAGATGCAGGAAAAGATATACTTATAGGATCGGGTGGTGGAATTCATAGTCATCCTGATGGACCTATTGCTGGAGCGAAAGCTTTTAGACAAGCCATTGATGCAGTGATGCAAGGATTAAAAGTTAAAGATTATGCAAAAGAACACAAAGAGTTAGGAGTAGCTTTAGGCGTTTGGGGTACTGGAAAAACAAAATTAATTGAATAATTAAATCTCTATTTTTTATTTTTTTTAATATTTGTAGCTACGGATTATATAGTTAAAATAATTAGATTACTATTTAAAAAAGATTTAATTTTTTCTGTTATTAACGCATAAAAAATTATATACGGATTTTTTATTAAAAATATGTTCGAGAAAATTATTCTATTTGATAAAGAAATAACCTTAAGACTTAATAGTTTTAAGAATAATTATTTAACTCCTATCATTAAATTTTTTGCATTTTTTGGTCAGGAACCTGTATGGTTAGGTATTTTGGCATTTTTTCTATTTATATGGTATGATCCAAATATTTTCATCGTTCTTGGAGGAAATTTATTAGCAGGAATCTATTTAGTTGTGCCTTTAAAATATATCATTAAGAGAAAGCGCCCTTTTCAACAAATTGATGGAATTATTTTTTTGGATAGACCACAAATTTCCCCAAGTTTTCCTTCATGGCATTGTTACAATATAATTTCGATGTCTTGTGCAATTATATTTTTATTAAATTTATGGATACTACTTCCATTTTTAGTTATTATTTCTTTTTTAGTATGTTTTAGTAGGATTTATCTTGGTTCCCATTATTTCATTGATGTAATTTTTGGGATCGTTTTAGGATTTCTCGGCTTCCTAATCAGCATTTCAACAGCGCCTTTATGGTTAATTTTGGTTTTAATTATTGAGAGTTTTATTATATTTCCAATTGCCCATCAAGATTGGGTTACAGCCATTTTCACACAATGGTGGTATCTATTACTGGTAATTCTGGTATATTCTATAATTTTTATAAATACGTTCTATTTATTAAAATTGAAAGGAAGAAAGAAAAATTAAAAGAATTTAATCTCTTTTTGCATCAAAATATTTAAATGTGTTGTTTGTGGATATGTTTTTGATAAAGAATAATGATCTTTTCTTTTTTTAATAGTTATTATTAAAGCTGCTAAAAAAATACATTTTTTTCAAAAAAACTTTTTAAATCAGTTTTTAATTTATTAAACGGTCTTAAATCACCGTGGAATTTAGTTTGTACTGCATTTTGTACAACATTTTGTAATAATTTTTCCACTTTTTCCAGTTTTTCAATATTACCTTCACTCAACATATTAATAATATAATCTTTTTCTAATTGTGTAAAGGTTAAGAAACGATAATTTTGAAAACCTAATTTTACTGCAATCCACCTAGGCATAGCACCGGTATTTCCAGCTGTATTTGCTGCCATCGCTTCTACCTTAGCAGTTACTAATGACTCTTTTATTTCTAATTCTTCTTGAGGTGAAGAAGTTGGACCTTTATATACAATTGGTAATTCATCACCTAGTAATAATGATATAATTCCAATTGATTGAGATGATAATCCAAAATAATGAACTCTCAGTGTGTCCTCGACAAATGGGATTTTTTTATCACTAAATACTTCCTGAAGTTTAATATATTCCAGTATGCAATATTTTAATGCAGATTCCAATTTCAGAGAAATGTTATGGGCTTGAATTTTTTCTAACTGATCTGGATCTAAGCCCTCTAGGGCGGCATCAAGGTTTTTTTTCATTTGTTCTATTAGCCAGTACCCTTTTTTATTCGGAAATTTCCCATATAGTATATAAATTATGCTTTTATCTATTGCAAAAATACAATTCTCCATTTTTTGAGTTTCTATTGATTCTAACATCATTTGGTCTAATTCCCCACCTAAAATACTACTTGCTATAAAATCAAGATTACAAGCAAGTTCAAGTAAATAATTATATCTTATATTGCTGCAAAATATAGGTATTCGATTTTGGGTGATAATACCTAATAATTTAATATACTCTTCTCCTGTTTTAACTTCAATTTCATCATTAGACAATTCTATTGTCATAACCGCTTTTTTTTTCACTTTTACTTTACTAGAAAGTTCAGATGCTGGAGTTTTAGTAACTTTTTGAATTTCTTTTGGTTTCAGTTTTTTACCCTCTTCCGCTTTTGCTAGTTTCTCAAATAAATTTGGAAGAAATTTTTTACAACTTGGACATAATTGATCCATTGGAAATGGTTTAGTCACTACATATCCGCAACTCGGACATTTTATTTTTTCTAATTCTCTTCCAAAAAGCATGAATTAATCGCTCTTTTCTATTATTTTTTTTAAATTACTATTGTAAATATTTTTTTGAAAGTTCATTAAATATCTCTAAAAATTTATTATTATTCTCTGGTGTATCAATTGTAATTCTCATATATTGATATAATCCGGGTCTACTTATATGTCGTACTAATACTTTTTTTTCTTTTAAATCCCATATAAATTTTAAACAAATACTTTTATCTGAGAATTTTACGAATATAAAATTTGCATCTGAAGGTTCCACACTTATTCCATTGTATTTAGATAATGCTTCTGCTAATCTTTTCCTTTCTGAAACTACCTTCTGGTTTTGCTTAAAGACTAAATCTCGATGTTTTATACAAGAAATAGCGGCAATCTGCGCAAGATAATTAACATTATAAGGTAATCTTACTTTATTCATTGCTTTAATGATTTTATCATTTGCAACAGCGTATCCAATTCTCATTGAAGCAAGTGAAAACGAGCTAGAAAATGTTCTAACAATCATTAGATTCTTAAATTCCTTTAATAAAGGTAAAGAGGTAGTTTGACTGAAATCTCCATAAGTCTCATCGACAACAACAATTCCTGGAAAATTCTTACAAATTTTTAAAATTACATCATTTGAGAATGCTTTTCCATTTGGATTATTTGGTGAATTAATAAATATCAATTTACCTTTTAGTGAATATGCACTTTCGGGAATTAAGAAATCATCATTTAATTTTATTTCATTTTTTTTAGCTTTATAAATCGTACTCAATGTTTTGTATAATCCATATGTTGGATAAAAATAAATTACCTCATCCCCTGGATTGATGAAAGCTTTCATAATATTTTCCAAAACTCCATCGGCTCCGTTATCTATAAAAATGTTATTTGGATTAGTTAGCGTCTTTTTATCTACTAAAAGAACTGAACTAATCATTTTCCTTAAATCTTTTCCAGTTGGCTCGGGATATAATCTTAACTTATCATTAATCGCCATTTTAATTTCATCTAAAATTACCCGTGGAGGGGGATATGGATTCTCATTTATGTTTAACTTAATCCACCCTGCTTCAGATGGTTGTTCTTCTGGTATATATTGCTCTATCTTGTCAAAATCTTCTCTAAGTAAATTTTCTAAATCCATTTATAATGCAACAATTTTTTAGTTTTCGCTCAATAATAATTATTTCAATATTGGTAATTTTAATCTTTAAATGTTTTTAAAAAAATAATTAACTATAATAAAATTAATATTAATTATAATCTAAAAAATAATCATAAAAATCATAAATATCAAAAACCAATAATAACAGGTGTTTTAAAATTTCTGGATCACAAGCATATTTATTAATGTTTAAAGTTGAAGAAGGTGGAGTTTCTACTCCAATTAAGTGGGGTAAAGAAAATCTTATATCTGATAGCTCTATTATTGTCTTAGACGAAGAAAATCTTAAATTATGGCTATGGCATGGAAAAAGGCAAAATTTAGTCTCCCGTAGAGTAGCTTTAAGGCAAGCTGAAG
>JAHLWE010000494.1 GCA_019058135.1 Promethearchaeota archaeon
ATCCCAAATCATAAAAGCAATTTCCATGTTAAATTTTTTTAATTGAACTTTTTTCTCGCTTATATTTACCCCAATTGTTGGAAGATAAGTTCTTTTAAACGCTTTATCCGTGAATCTCAAAACAGCTGAGGTCTTTCCAACCTCTGGATCGCCGCAAATAATTAACTTAAATTTAAAACCTCTAAATTTAGATATATCTTTTTTAGTTTCAGGAAATTCCTCTCCATGGAAAGTGGAAATTTCCTCATCTCGCAATTCTTTTATTAAATTCAATAAATCAATTTTAAAAATCTTTAGTTCTCCTACAATCAATTTTATATCGGCTCTTGATTTTTCTAATTGAATTATTTTTTTAGTAATTTTCTTAAAAAC
This sequence comes from Promethearchaeota archaeon, assembly GCA_019058135.1. Classification (GTDB taxonomy): domain Archaea; phylum Asgardarchaeota; class Lokiarchaeia; order Sigyniarchaeales; family SOKP01; genus 6H3-1. Next base: position 373 of record JAHLWE010000494.1, read on the forward strand.
TGATTCAAAATTTCTATGATACTTGTAAAAAATATCATCCTCAATATCATTGAAAAGTAAATTAATCGCAGTGATTCGAAATCCTCCCGGATAACTTTTATCTTTAACATGTAAATATTTTACAATACTTTTTAGGTTAAAGGATGGGAATGGAATGATAATTATTGATTTGGGAATAAATCCTCGTTCTCCTCTTAATAGAGAATTTGATTTTTTATTAACTAATCTTTTTATATCTTCAGATAAATCATCAGGTTCCCATAAGAGTGTTGTTGGACCTTCGGTTTCATGGAATTGCGAATAAATAATTCCTTCAATAGGGCTTTTTTCCATCCTTATCAAAAATATCGATTATTTAAGATATCTCTCTATTCGAATTTATTTTGTCTTAATCGGCTTTAATCTATTAATAACTCATCTAGTATAAATACTTAAACCATAAAAAGTCCAAGAGATAAAAATTAACTTTTAATAAAGTTAAACCCAACAGTCTTTTGTTCAATAAAAAAAAAACTCAATATCTTAGTTTTATTTAAATAATATTGAGATTTTTTTCATTAATATTGCTTAATTTCTGATTTAGATAAACATTCATAACCATCTTCTTTAACAATTATTAAATCTTCTGTACGAGCGCCACCTTTTCCAGGTATATAAATTCCTGGTTCGACTGTTACAACCATATTTTTCTTTAAAACAAATTTTGAGGTTGCGTTTAAATAGGGATCTTCATGAATATCAATCCCTACTCCGTGCCCCAGTCCATGAATAAAATACTCCACAACTCCATCCTCCTTAAACGAATCACGTGCAATGCGGTCCATTTCTGAACATTTCTCACCTGCCTTAATAACATCTAAAACAGCTTGTTGTGCCTTATTAACAAAATTAATAATTTCCGCTTTCTCATCAGTAATCTTTCCATGAATAAAGGTTCTCGTCATATCAGAGCAATATCCATCATATACCGCTCCAATATCTATAGTAATTATATCCCCATCTTTTATCTTTCGCGAAGTCGATGTTCCGTGAGGAAGCCAAGATCTTTCACCTGAAGCAACTATTGTTTCAAATGCTGCCTTACTTGAACCATTCTTTCTCATATGATATTCAGCCTCCGCGGCAAGATCCAATTCAGTAATTCCATCTTTAATATATTCAATCGCAGCCTTAAGACCAATATCTCCTAATCTGGCAGCTTCCTTTATTTTTATGATCTCATCTTCATCTTTGTTCATGCGCGCTTCTTGGATTATGTCAGATATTCCTTTAAACTTAACACCTTTAAATTTTTTCTTTAATTCATAATAGTTTTTATATGTTACAAACCCATCTTCAAATCCTAATCTTTTTAACTTTAATTTACCTACTTCCTTTTTAATAAAATCCGGATTTCCCTTAGGTATCTTTACCAACTCTAACTTCTCTGAAATGTCTAAATCCTTAAGACTTAAATGAGCCATCTCATAATCTAATTCAGTAACAAAAAATTTTGGTATACTAAAATTTTTAAAATCCATATTTGGGATTAGTAAAAGTGAATCAGTTTCAATTTTAAAGCCCAGTAAGTATAATAAGTTCTCTGGTTTCTTGATAAAAAACGCATCAACCTTTATTTGGTTAGAAGTAATTTTCTCATTCAATAAAAGCTTTTTAATTCTCATAATAATTATAAGAAAGAGATATAAAATAAAAATCTAGAAAAAAAAAATACGGCTTAAATAATTGAAATTTAAATTTCCTTTTCTTTTTTAAAAAGAAACGCAATAACAATTCCAATTGCCGGGATAAAAAATAGCAAAACTATAAAACCAATCAGGTTTAAAAGAGGATCAATCAATGCTGGCTCATAAATTATCACACCAGCAGCGTAAAAGATTAAGTTAAAAATAACTGCTATAAGTAAAGGTAAAACCATCAATTCAAATAAAAAGAAGATACCAGTATAAGTAAGAAATCTATCCTTATTTTTTATGCCATGAATTATTAAAAAAATTACTGAGACTAAATATGGTATGCCCCAGACGAGATTATATATGGTAAATAGTATAGCTATAATATTTACGCTAATTCCTCCAAAAACAAATAAAAATGTAAATAATTCACCATTCCAGAAAATGGTGGTTAATATGTTGCTAAAAGTCCATAAAATTCCTACAATTATCAGGTAATTTCTAAAATGTTCTCGATTTTCCTTTCCAAAAATTATAAAAAAAATTCCATAAGTTATAATGGCTGGTATTCCAAATAATAATGATCGAAAAATCTGATAACTTAGAAAAAATTGATATTCTACTGCATAATTAAAATTTATATCAGTCATAGAGATATTAGGAATTAAATATTTTATAATCTCAAAACAAATATTAATTTTACCTGCTAATATTAATAATTTGGAGTATCGCACCTCATCTGATTGGTTCATGCCAGATTTAATTATAAATAAATTAGTTATAATTAAAATAAACGTAGGTAAAGTATTTAGAAATGAAAAAATGTTAACAAAACTAAATATAATAGTTATTTTTTCCACCCAAAACTATAATTATAATCTTATTTCTCTCTTCTTAAAAAAGTAAAAATTATCTATATAAATATTCGTATTAATAAATTTTTATATTCCCGTTTTCTCCTAATATTAATGTCTTCCCTTCAATATTATCTATTTACCGCATTACAAACTCTTCGGGGTTGTCGTATAATGTTTAGTATGCTAATTAACTTCCATTTAACTCATGTCCCATCATTCTCTCAGCAATTTCAATCTCATTGGTGTCAATACCAGTTTTAATTGATTGGTTAAAATATCTACGTGAGGTTCTTAGTGTTATATTCTTAACATCCAATCTTTTACAAACTGCTTTTAAATCGTCTTAAAACGTAGTGGATTTCATTTGGGTAAATTTTTCCACTAATTTTAATGTCTCCAACAAATAACCACGAGTTTTTATCTCCTTTAATAATATCTTCTGGAAATCTAGTTATTAATCCAACAAAATTAAGGATGTATATCAAATCAGCACTAATTTTTATTTTTAACATCTCTTTAGTGTTAAAAGGGTTAATAAATTCGAGTAATTCCACACAACCCGATACATCTTCTTCCAAACTATGACTTTGAATAGAAGGTATAAGATCATTTAGTTTTGATATAACTTTATATAAAAGATTTGTTGTTGAGGGACATGAAGGGAAATTTTTAAACAATCTCTTCAAATAAATCTAGAAAAAAGAGTTATTTTTGACATTTCTTAATATATCAAAATTAATATTTAAATTTGGAAAAAAACTTAAAAATGTCGGCGTTATAAGGAAAAGGGAGTATATTCGGTTTGAAGAAATAATTTAAAAACTATTCTAGAATGAGGGAGATGTAGTTTCTAACAATAGGGTTAAGGGTTGAGGTATAAGAATACATTTTTATTTCTCCAGTGTCCGAATATTAAATAAAAAGTTTTTAACTTCTTAAGTTCTATATGAATCCTAATTGTATATAAAGTTTTCGTTTGTCCCGAGAAAAACGGGAAAATCGAAAATGTACATATTAATGTAAAAAAAACTTAAATTTGATGCCAATTTTAGAAAAAAATCATTAATTTATTATTAATATATCATTAAAGATAATTAAATTAAAGTAAATATTTTACTGATTTTTTTTTTAATTTTTTTTATTTGAAGGAATTTTTTTTAGATATACTCTTTTTCAAGTAATTACTAAAGATTTTATTTTTTTTTGTTCTAAAAATTCAACTTTTTTACGGCGTTTTTTAAATTTGGAATATATTTTTCACGACTAACTTTAATTAGCATGTTATAATAATCCATCATTCTTTTTTTCAATTCAGTATGTGAAAAAAGTTCTAATACTAATTTATCATTTTTATCGAACATTGTTGTTGGAGCTATTTCATCTAAAGCATTTATATGACATTCTTTTTTCCATTCTTTAGGAAGGTCGTTATTGAGCTCAACGTCAAGCATTTCTGCAAGAAAAATAGACCAAGCCCGGGGAACAACTGTTACTAAATAGCCTCCTCCACCAACGGCGAGCCATTTATTTTTGCAATATTTTTTACTATATTGATGTATTTCTTTAGCAATTTCACGATAGCCTGAAAGAGATAAACCTAATTGAGTAAGAGGGTCCAAATTATAAGCATCTACACCAAGTTGTGTAACTAAGACATCTGGTTTATATATATTTAAGATTTCTGGAATAATGTTTCTGAGAAGATTTAGATATAGGTCATCGTAAAAGCCAGGCAATAACGGGTAATTAATAGAGAAGTATTTCCCATCTCCATCTCCAATTTCATTTATATCGCCAGTTCCGGGGAATAGATACCTTCCACTTTCATGAAAAGATATAGTTAAAACATTAGGATCTTTATAATAAAACCATTGTACACCATCTCCATGGTGTGCATCAATATCTAAATATGTGATTCGTATATCGGGTTTTAATAATTTCATTTTCTTGATAGCTAAAGCCACGTCATTAAAAATACAAAACCCTGACGCTTTCTCTTTATGTGCATGATGCAAGCCTCCAGCAGGATTGAAAATTACATCATAATTTTCAGATTGATTCATGATCATTTCAGCAGCTTTAATACTTGCACCAGCGATTAAAGCAGAAGCTTCATACATTCCTTTAAAAATTGGATTATCTCCCGGACCTAAGCCGTATTTCCAACCTTTAACGGTTGGATTAGCTGGATCTTCACTTAATTTTTTTACAGTTTTTACATATTCTTCCGAATGTAGCATCATCAAATCTTGCTCGGTAGCCATTTCTGGAGCAATAATCTCAATCTTAGGGTGGGACATAAGACCAAGCTCCTTAAATAATTTATAAGTTAACTGTAATCTTATTGGTTTTAGAGGGTGTGTTTTACCGAAATTATATGTTATGAAGTCTTCAGAATATAGTAATCCAACCTTTTTTTCCATAAATAATCATATGTTTTGTTTTATTATAACTTGATTTTTATTATGAAGTTTTGATTGTTTTCGACAATTTCTTGCCTTTAACTCTGTATTTATTAATAAGTAGTACAATTACAATTACTCCAATAAAAGCTATTATGCCGGTTATTATCCAAATCATATTTTTGACAAATAAAGGTTGAAAAGCAAAATAGATATCTTCATTGATATAAAATATTAACGCATTAGTTTTCCACAATCTAGTTGTATTACTTAGAAATCCAGGGGGGTCGTAAATTGTTCCATTTTTTTGAATAAACTCTATATATCCCTCATTCAATTCATCAGAACTCTTTTTATACATATAATTACCCAAAAAATTGGTTACTTCTGTGGCTGTAGTTAAATATTTCTCATGTCCAGATGCCTTAAATAATTCCATTAAACTATATACATAGAGCGCATTCCCATATCCTTCCTTGATATTTGAACCTGTTTCTGACGTGTTATTATACCAAGTAATAGCTCCACCTCTCTCGTTATCAATAAAATAACGGCTAATAACGGTTTCAATAATATCTTCTGCTTTATCAATATAGATTGTATTTTTTGTAGCTTGATATAGTCTTGCATAAGATAATAACGATAGAGCCTGTGTTCTGAAGATTATTTTATCTGTTGATGCATTACTATATTCTTTAAACCCTTTTCCATTAATAAATAATAAATCTTCAAGATATTTCATCGTTTTCTGAGCATCGTTAAGAGATGCATTAAAAATTTCTTGCTCAACATCGATTGAAGATTCTCTAACCAACAATCCATAATTTAGCATACCTGCAATAGCCCATAAAGAGGTATTTGCTAGACAATATTGAAGACTCGGATCTCCTCTAGATGTATATTTATAATAGGAATTAAGTCCTGTTTCATAGCCTTCTCCTTTAATTGCAGTCCAGAACGCTAAATGATCAGATTGAGATGGACCTTGATATTCGGGCGTATTATTTGCTTTCATAGATTCTCGCTGAATGAATAAAGGGTCCAATAAATGGTTTTTAATAATATTGTTTTGAGAATCACGATATGCACTTGTTAAAAATTCTAAAGCGATCATACTATCAATTGTACAATATATACTCTTATTTTTTTCACTTTCCGCTCTCAAAATTTTATGGTACTTCGAGAAATTTGATTGTAATGTTGTTAATAGCTCATGTTCTGCCCATGCATATGTCATCGTAGTTCCTGATATAACATATCTATGATAAAACGCAGCTAATGTAAAGATTTTTTCTTGGGCATATGAATTATTTTCACCTTCAATATCAATTAACCCGCTATAATCATCATATCCAACTCCCTTTAATCCGTTTTCTATTTCATGCAGAAATAATTTGGTCTGTAGAAAAATATTTTTTGCTCTTACATTTGCTATTGTCTCATTAATTGTTTCATTCTCATTTGCATAGGCTAAATAATTTCCAACAATTAAGACATTGAAACACAGAAGAATAATAAACAACAGAGAAGTTGCATGTCTTTTCATAATTTATTCTCAAAGATTAATAAAGTATAATATCATTCAATAGGAATGAATTGACTATATTTGCATAATAATATTTACTTTAAATTCCATTTTAAATTTAAATAAATTTACTTATCAAAAAAATATTCAAAATTCATAACAAGAAGATAAAAAAAGGCATAATATATTATTTTCATAACATACCTAAATATAAAATCAAAAAAATAAAATTTAATAGATCTTAATAGGTGTTAACACAAGAAGCAAGTTCTTACTATCTAAAAATATATTATAAACTAACTTAATTTATCAAGAAAATTATGTCCGTTCGCTTTAAGCAATTTTTATTACGAGTTGGAAAAGAATGTGAGTTTAAGCCAATAGAGAATAAGCTATTATTATTTTTAAAAAAAGAAAGCGAGCGAAAGAGAAAAAATTATCCCAGATTATTTGAAGCCATGAGAGAGCATTGGCCAAAATATGCTGAGGGGTTTAAAATCTCTCATCTCTTAAAAAATCATTATCGTGAATTTTTTAATTTTTATTTATCTACACTTTTTCCTTTTCGAAAATCTGACCTCTCATATGATGATCCTGAGGCTCCAACTCCTGTAGATTTCAAACTTGTATTTTCTTATAAATATAACGAAAAAGAAATTGAGGTATTAAGAGAGGTCCTAAAGGAATTACATCTTGATGTTTCTGTCGAGAGTATCTCTAAACGACTTTTTATTTTTGCAATAAGCTCCTATGGATATATGGTCGAACAAATCTTTAATCGGCCATTTGCATTTCAATTTTTTTCAATTGACGGAGAAAAGATAAATGATAATAGTTATAAAGTAACTGCAATTATTTCAGGAAGAGAGCAATAATTAGTGTATTTTTTTTAAAAATCCATCTATTTTAAATAAGACGATAGGTCAACAGCTTCCTCATCTCGTCTTTTAACTTTAATTGATATCTTTGTCCCTTTAAACTTTCTTTCTAGATATACAATAGTCTCGAGAGGCATTCTTCTTAATATGGCACTTCTTTCATTGATTATCATTAATAATAAATCAATCTTTTCTATTACACTTGGAGTCACTAATGTATTAAAGATCGCCCAATAAATTTTTGGATCTGAATTTTTTAAATTAATTAAATGATTATAAGCATCGGGGCTGAGTATTGCACGAAATACCACATCAATTTTATCATAAATCTGTTTTTTTTGTACATTTTGAAATTCTTGCATCTTTTGTTTTTCCAACATCATTTTTAATTTATTCATTCGAATTTCCTCCAATTCATGTTCCTCTTTTTCATCTTCGTGCAATTTCTAATTCACTAGTTCTACAAAAAATTTATCAAGATTTAATTTAATACAATACTTTATTGGTAATTAATCTTTCCATTTTTACTTTGCTTTCTCAATAACTTCTAATGCAATCTTCAGGGCTCGTATTCCATCATCTAGAGTTACCTTAATATCTTTATCCTTATCATATAGGAAATTTAAGATTTCCCTTTTTAATGGTTCTTCCAGTTTTAATGGAGAATATGTCTCATCCTTTGTCGCTGGGTTATCTCCCAATAAATTCAAGCCTTTTCGAAAATTAAATGTTTGAGATATAAAATTTATCTCAATAGTTCCATTAACTCCATGAACATACATTCTTCGAAATTTTGTTGGAGTGTACCAATTAGATTCAATTGAACCTTTTGCTTTTCCAAAATCTAATAAAATAAATGCCGCATCCTCATGTTTGTTATCAACAAACCGATTTACCATTCCAATAACATTTTTTACTTCACCTAGAATTCTCTCTTGCAAATAAATATCATGAATTGATAAATCCAAAATAACTCCCATATTCCAATCTCTTTTGGGATAAAGACCTATCCTTTTTGAGGCAACAGTAATGATCTCGCCAATCTCTGGAAGATTCTCTAATAGTTTATCAAAAACGGGGTTATATAATTCAATAAAACCGGGCATGATACGGCAATTTGTAAATTCTTTAAATTGTTCTAAATCAGATAATTTTAATGCCATAGGTTTTTCCATTAATACATCTATACCTTTCTCAGCAAACTTCCTAGATATTGTTGGAATACTTGATGGTGGTGTAACTACACTAGCTGCATCGATATCTTCACTTTTAATCATATCATCTACATTAGTATAAACGTTAATATTATCATATAACCCTTTTACAAGCTCTAAATTCTCTTTATTTGCATCACAAATAGCAACTAATTTGGAAATCTGACTATAATTCCTTATATGCGCTCGACCAAACCATCCCGCTCCAACAACTGCAGTTCTTTTATCTTTCATTTCTAAAATCAATTTTTTTTTAACATTCTAATCTTAGATAGTCAAATAACAAATAATTAAATAATCCTTTGCTAATGTTTTTTTAGCCATCCAATTAATAAATGCCATTTATCTCGAAAATTTGGATCTGTAAAAAGACAATGATAACCTCCTTCAATTAAATATAATTCTTTCCTATCAGAATTTAATTTTTCATAAAATTCAGAGACTGCTTCTGAAGAAACTCCCATGTCTAATGTTCCCTGAAAGATTACAGTCGGAATATTTATTTTTGAAGCCTTTGAAATTGTTTTTCTAATATATTTAAAAAGTTGAAATAAATATCGAATTGATATCTTTTCTAAATGATATGGATCAGTTTTATCATATTGTTGATGAATGGGATTATTAATTCCCTCATCTTCCCTTCCTTTTATTCCAATTATCCTTGAACTTGGTGCAAAAATTCTTAAAATAAGTAAAGGTATCGCAAGAAGTATCAACATTAATCTTTTCTTTAGTGTGAATTTAATTTTAATGGCTGGAGAAAATAAAACCATTCCCGATAATTTTTCAGGAGATTCAGCAATATAATTAATATTAACTGCACCCCCCATACTTTCTCCAAATAAATAGATTGGTATATCTGGATGTTGTTTGGAAATATAGTTTATAAATTCACACAAATCTCTTAAAATATTCTTAAATCTTTTTAAATCTCCTTTTTTTCCATCCGAATGACCATGATTCCTGTAATCAGGAGCAATAACCATTATACCTTCATTATATACTTTATCTGCTAAAAGCACGAAGAATTCTCCGTGTCCCCCCATCCCATGACTTATAATAATAATCTTGTTTATCTCACTGATTGGTTTCCATACTCGATAAAAAATTTTAGTTCCATCAAAACTTGAAAAATAATAATTTTCACCATTTCCTGCGATAGGATCATCCCTAAGTTGTTGTAATAAGGGATTGATTTCTAGATGATTTATATTGATATTTTTATTGTTTTTTGAGAAGTTCGAGGTCATAACTTGAAAACTTTATGAAATAAATATAATAAAGAATAAAAAATATTTAAATAGGATTTGTAGATGGATTAATATTTTTTTTACTTAAGCACCAAAAGAGAGGTTATGGTTTTTTCTCAATAATATTTTTAAACAAAAAAATTCAGAAAAATGTATCGAATTCTAAATAAAATTAAAAAATATCTCAAGAATAAATATAAAATAAATAAAAAACTTTTTATCAAACGTTAAAAATGTATTATGAAACTAATCGAAAATTGATTTATCTCATTTATTTATTTTTTACATTTACTTTTTTGATTTCGTGTTTTTTTAATTATTATCCAATATATTCATGTTACTGTCCGTACATGTTGGATTGCGTCCCAATATACGAATATTCTGTTAATGGATTTGAAGTAATCACTTTTGGTTTGGGATTTCCATTCGGATTAATTGGACTTATCTTAATTTTTTTGTCTAATATTTTTATTAACAAATTAAAAATAGATAAAGCATTAATATTGGGAATAACTGGATGTATTTTCATTGGAATTATCTTAATTTATTCACCCATTTTTATTGATAATCATTCTATTCCTAAAATATGCCCTCAAGTACCTGTTTTTAATCTTATTGAATTTGGGTATATATTAGGGTTAATAACATGGATTGCTTTATGTGGAACTATCATGGGACTATTAATATTTAGGGTAAAGAGAGAGAAACCTAGTAATAGAACTACAAAATAAAAGATAAAAAGAAGTCCCCTGGGCCGGATTTGAACCAGCGACCACACGGTATCTATTCGCTTTAGCTGACGTATTTTCATTGATTCTTTTCTCGATACGCGATAAAAATCTACAGCCGTGCGCTACTACCACTGAGCTACCAGGGGTTGTTAAAATTTTTTCCAACAAATATCAATTAATATCTTTAAATTAATATTTATTTTTTAGTTTTTCTAAAAAGAAAGGATAAGTCTATTGTTTCTGCTAAATAACAATAGAATGTGATCATAATCCTAAACACTCTAACTCATTAACTGAAATGGACAGTATAATTTATTAATTTTTCTTGAATCTTAAAAAAATAGTAATTGAAAAATCCCAAATTTTTTTGAAAAAGTATATGAAATTAATAAGACAATCTTGGAGAAAATAGAAAGAGATTATAGCGAGATTAAATTGAGCCAGACTCAAGATTCTAAACTCAAAGATCTAAGTAAACAACAAGAACCCGCTTTTTGAAGAAGCTAATAGATGAAGTAGAATTGCAATTGGATGATTATTTAGAAAAGTATCCTACAGATGATGAGACTGAAAAGGAATGGGAAGAAGTAGAGGATCTTTTAGTATCCACGCCTCAGACTAAAAAAAGGTTGCAAGTTCTAAGGAAATACTGGAAAAAATACAAGAGTGATCGAAATTGGAAAGCGCTTGTTAGGGTTTTGAAAGAATTTCTTAGCGGAAAAGGGGCAATTAAGAAGGAACCATTAAAACCTTTTGATAAATCTAAGTTAAAATTAATAACATTAGATTTTATCTCCTAATCTTCTTTAATCATTTCCATCAAGTTTATAGGTTCTGATAAAACTTGTAAAGAAACATTTAAACTTGAAGAATGAGAGACTATAAAGAAATTCAATTATTATTGTTTTAAATGCAATACAAAAAATGCAATTAAAGTAAAGTAAAAATATCCTCCTACTTTAATGAGTGAAGCCACCAAAATTAAAAAGAATATACTTCCAAATCACTACATCGAAGTTTTGAGATGTAAATATAATCATCTTGGTGAAAAAATGTTATCAAAAGATATTTCCTTTGAAATAGATAAACATATAAATCGCGTTATGGGCGCTTTAAGAAGTTTAAGTACAAAAAAATTAGTAAAGAAAATAAAAAATAAGAGAAATTATTGGAAAATTACAAATAGTGCAATAAATATTTACTTTGATTATTATAGATTAATTTATCGTGAAATAACCGAATATTAAGATAAATGATACACATCATTTTTTTTCTCGTTTCATAAACCTTTACTTTTGACTTTTGAAGGATATATTAATATTATTTTGCAATTAAAGCGGTTGTCTTCTAAAAGTAAATTTTTTTAAGCAAAAAAGTTATTTTATACACTAACTAATGAAAAATCTAAGAAAAGAGAGTAAGGAAAAAAATGACAATTTTAGACCGAAAAAAAATTCGACCTGATATTCTCAAAATCCAGGATGATGCGTTTAAAGAACAAATGAAATTTGTGTTTCAATTTATGGAACTCGAAGAAAACAAGCGATTTAATTTTCAAAAAATCTATAAGAAACTTCTGGATTTAAATGAACTTTTCTTTAAAAAAAAAGCTGGAATGGTTGAGCTCCATGATAAATAAACTGGTGAGGATATGAATTATTTAACAAGCTTATTACGTTATGCGTTTGAACATTCAGCAATGGAAGAATTAGAAAACTAACC
>JAHLWE010000042.1 GCA_019058135.1 Promethearchaeota archaeon
AATACGTTCTTGAACAGCATGGTAAAATCCAAATCTACAGGGTCAACAATCTATAGCCATAACTAATGTATCCGCTCCCTTTTTAATCGCACTTACAAAATCTCCAAGTGTTGGCTTAAAAGGGAAACATACAAACTCCGGAGAGTGTTTGACGCCAATCTTGACAGCTTCTCTATTTGTGGGGTCAGGTAATACAACTTTTACACCCATACACTCAATGAGAGTCTTGAAAGCAGGCCAACTATACCCCATGTTTGGAAATGATACTATCATTAAATTCTTATTACTCCTCTTCTATTTTTATACTTTGATTCCGTAGCTCTAAGATTTATATCTATTAGACTTAATTTTCTCGAGTTTTTTAATATTTAAATGCAAACGTATTTTCTCAAATAACTTTCTATACAAATAGGTAAGATCATATAAAAAAATTATGAATTATTTCATATTTTTAGAATTCTTATAAAATGGCGCTTTAAATTTAAAAAGCCATAAATTTTTTGCTTATAAATTTATTTCCCTTCGTTTTTTTCTATGCTTCTTCAAAGATTTTTAAATCTTGCTTTTCTTTCATTTCATCTAGTTTTCTTTTTTTCCGTTTAATCATTTCAACGAAACTTTCAATTCTTGTAAGCAGTCCAGCTTCACCTGTATGTTCATCCATTATTATCTGCAAGAAAGGAAGCCTAATTACCTTCATATCCCTCATAATTAACTCAGCTATAAGGCTGTCGGGGCCACACGCAAAGCTGATTAGAAATATAACTCCGTCAATCTCATTACGTCCTTGGACTAGAAAATATCTAATTGCAGCTAAAATCTCGTCTTCATGAAGCCAATATGGTCTAAATTGCTTATTAATAATTACTGGCTCCTTGAATAGAATTTCTGGTAAATTCTCAATAGTTAGCACATCTACTCCATGTCTAGTTAGTTTTTTCTGGAAGTCTAAATTCACGAATGTATCAAAAATATTATATCCATGCCCAAGTAGGAGGAATTTAATATTTTTGGGGGTTTTCTTTTTAAGCATTTTAAATGGTTTGTCTTTTTCTACTAGTTTTAATGCATATCCAACGGGAGTCCCTTTTCTTAAGAAGTCTTGATATTGTTTATGGTATTTTTTAGCTTTTTCATATGCCTGTAAAGCTTCGCGTTGTCCTTTTCCAAGTGTTTTAGCAAGCGAAATGATTGAATTTGAGATTGGATTTTCTTTTACATTAATAGTAAAGGTTAAAATTTTGGGGATATTTGGCAAGGTTCTAATAACGTCGGGGAGTGATAAAAACTTAGGACAGTAATATCCCTCTACTCGCTCGGATACGTATCGTGGGACAAAAACATAATCCAATTCGGGATGTTCTCTAATTAAATATAACATATGCCCATAATATACTTTTACAGGCAAGCAAAGTTCCCCAAATCCTTGAAATGCCCCTTCTTCAACTATTTGCTTGTTAGTGTGAGGGCTAAGTATGAGTACGCAACTTAACTCTTCCAATAATTTTTTCCAAAAAGGAAAAAACCTATAAAAATGAAGAGCTCGGGGAATGCCCACTTTAATTTTCGATTTCTTGTCATATCGATAGGATTTCAATGCATCTTTTAAATGTTTTAGTTCTCGTTGGTTTATCGTTTTCTTCGACTGCATTCTGGCTGAAAACCTCGAAACACTTACAGACTTGGTGAGTTGTAAACTTGTAAATCCTTAATTCGAGCCATCATCTTACTTGTTAAATCCTTTAACACTTCAAATGATGGCATTTCTTGTGCGTCCCAATATTTTGCATGTTCCATAAAAGGTTCTCCCGCTTTCAATACACATGCTTTACCGAAATTGAGCATTTTAGCGTGTTTAGGGTATATATTTTCAGTACCGGTTATTCCAACTGGAATAATTGGAACTTTTGCGTCTATTGCTAATCGAACACATCCTGTATGACCTTCTAAAAGTTGACCATTACCAGGATTTGTGGTTCCCTCCGGATATGTACATACAAGTTGTTCCGCTTCTAGCAGTTCTCTAGCATGAAGATAACACTCTACATCATGCTCACCTCGTTTAAGAGGGAAAGCATGATGATTCCTAACCCATGCATTTACAATCGGAACTCTAAAGAGTGATTGTTTAGACATTTGATATAATATTCGTTTTGGTTTTTGCGTAATAGCTGTAGCAATCATAATTACATCCCATTCAGAATTATGGCTTGGAGCGATCACGGCGCCTCCTTCTTTTGGAATATATTTATCGAAGTCAATGGTTTTATATGGAATTAATGTATTGCACAATTGATGCACGAGATTTCCAGAAAACATTTGTATTGCTTCTTGAAAGTGTGTTCGCAAATCAAACACTTCTAAAGCTCTCAAAAATCCATACCATGTATCATCGATTAATTTTAGAATTTTTTTAGCAGTAGATTTGGGTTTTAACAAACTTTTTAATGCATCATTTTTTTGGAATTTTATCATTTCTGATAGATCTCCTATAGAGAGCTCAGGATCTTTCTCTAATCCCTTGCTATACCCCATTTCAATTAGATCCTTGATTTTTTCTCTGAGTTCAGCAGATAATTTCTTGCTATCTGGATAGCTGAGTTCTTTTCCATAGTAATCAGTGTAATATATTGGTTTTCCAATGCGAACAAGCACTTGTGTAGGTTTCATTAATAATTTACCCTTAGCCAAAGCACCAGCGGTTCCTAATACGCAAGCTGGAACAATTGGGCAACCTGTTTCTACCGCTAATCGAACTGTACCTGTATGAAATTCTTCTTTGAGAATACCGTCATATGAACGAGTTCCTTCTGGAAACATACCTAAGTATTCACCGTTTAAAATAATCTTTTTTGCTGTATTATAAGCTTTCAAATCTTGCTCCCCACGACGTAAGGGGAAAGCTCCAAGATTTGTAAAGAGTGTTGTTACTAATGGTGTTTCAAAATTTTCAATTTTACTCATCCAACGAGTTCGTCTCTGGATGGCTGAACTGACAAAGAAAGGATCTAAATGTGAAACATGATTTGATGCAACTATTCCGCCACCGTAATCTGGAAACATTTCTCCTTCAACTCGCATATTCCAATACATTCGACAAATATTTCGAATTATTGGAAATGCACCCCAATAAAACAGTCTATCGGTTTTATCTAAAAGATCAAATGTTCCGAAAAATTTCCTAATCAGCCTATTTAAAGGATCAATCGGATTATATTTCAAGATAAAATTAAGTATCTCTTGAAATTGTTTTGAAGCGCCAGAAACATGCTTCTTCTCCTCTTCAATTTCTTTTATTTTAGTTGTTTGTATAGACAAACTTTCGAAATCGATTTCTTCCATTTCCATTTTTTATTACCTCATAATGATTCTGTTTTTAACTTTTTATGAGCTTGAGATTTAGTAATGCGACCATTATCGACTCCAAGTAAAGGAAGGATATCAACTATTGATTCTAATAATAAATCTGGCTCGTATTTAGCTAAAAGTTCCCTTGTACAAAGACCACTTGATACTCCTATTGTCCAGAAACCTGCTTTCTTACCTGCTTCAATATCTGTAGGCATATCTCCAATAACAATAAAATCCTCTTTATTGTAGGATTTATAATGATTCAAGGGAGGTTCAACACTTGCAGGGTCTGGTTTTAATGCTGGGAGCTTATCTTGGCCATAAATATCTAAAAAGTAACTCTCAAGTTCTTCCCGCTTTAAATGGCGTAAGATGCTTTCTGTAATATTATGTGAAATAATAAAAAGATCACAATGTTTTGAGAGAGTTTCTAAAAGTAATTTTGAACCTATATGAAATTTAGCTTCTTTTGAAAATTCTTGATATTTAGCAAATATTTCTATTGCAATTCGTAATTTTTTTAATAGTCGGTAATTTTCAAGTACAGTAACATATTTAAAAATGCTATAAGATTGGAGTATTATTTGGGACATTGGATATCCTTGAACTGATTCTAAAATTGCGCCGATTTCTTGTAATGAAACATCCATATTTGCATTAATAGAGCGCTTATTGAAAACCTCAGTCACTGCTTCATGTAGAGGTTCTCTAACGTCAAGGAGCACTCCATCAAAATCAAATATAACTCCCTTAATGTTATGCCTTTGAAGTCGTTCAATGAGTTCTTGGTCGCGTTTCATTATTTGTTTTTCTCTATTTTGAGAAATTTATTAAAAAATTTGCAAATTTTTATTAAAATCTAGCCTTGGAACTGGCTAAATTAATTCAAATAATAACTTATTTGTATAAGATGTTATTTTAATATTTTCATCTTAAACAGAATTTTAATAGTATTATATTAAAAAACATCGGATTTAATCAATATTTATTAATCTTAATCCTAATAAGGAGGTTGGAAATATATCTAATCAACTTTTGTAAAATGAGATGACTTCCTGAGAGAATACTGGACTTCCATGATAATGAAAGATATATATTAAATGACTACTATAGATCTAAAAAAATATTTCAAAAATTTATTGAATAAACTTCTAAAAAAAGAAGGGTGAAAAGTAAAAATAACATTAGAATTCAAGATTAATGAATATATCACTCTTAAATTGGAAAATAATAGGACTATCATTTATGTCAAAGGAGTAAAATTTAATCAATGTAAATATCTTTTATTTAATATTCCAATTCACGAGATCCAATCATTTAATGAGATTAAATCCATCGATGAAGCAGCAGAGAAATTGAATAATCCATTTGAAGTATTTGATCAAATAAAAGTTAAAATTCCGGCTGAAACCGAATTTTGGGGTCATTGTTCCAATCTACAAGCTTGGGCTGAAAATAATTATGATTCACGTTTATTACATAGAAACATGGCTTTTCCTTTACTAAAAAAATTAGTTCAAGAGGGGGATCATATTGCAAAAAAAGTTTTTAAAGAAGAAATCGCTAAACGAATAGCAAGTGGTCATCCTTCAGTAATTTCCTTTTTAGTTAAAAGACGATACTTAGATTTTATCAATAGAGAAGAATTAGAAGCCCTAGTTCTTGATCCGAACTTGGATATACTTAAAGTGTTACTTAAAATTTTTAATAGAGAATCCGATTTATTTAAAAGATATCTTATTCAAAACCTATTAAAAATTGGAATCTCATTATTCAATTTATTAAAAGAAGAAATTGAAATAATTGATAGACTTAATCAATCTTCTATTCTTTATGATCTCATAGGGTGGGGTTATTTTGATTATCTAAATGAGGACGAGATGAGATTATTAATAGATGAAAAAAATTCAAGTTTAAAAAACAAATTGGCAATTTTTGTAAAAAAAATATTAATTAAATCATTAGATGATAAAGATTCAAATACTTTAAATTCTGTTATAAGATTTACTAAAAAGATCGAATTCATACCAGAAAATCTTATCAAAAATGAACTTACGAGAATGATTGAAAATATCGATTTCGATCAATTTTGTTTCTTATTATCTGAAAATATTTTTGAAGATTTTTCTAAAGAAATTTTAGAATCTTTGGTAATTAATACCTCCTCAAATTCGAAATTAATTAGAAATTTCATTGAAGCACTGAAAAGAGAAAATAAAGTAATTAAAAGAAGAATAGGTCAAATTTTTAAAAAAATCAAATTAAAAGCATTCAAAATATTAGATACTGAGATTAAGATAATGACCAAACAAGAAAAAGTATTTTTTTTATATGATATTATTGATAGTGGTTATTTTAATTGCTTAGAGCATGATGAAATGAAACATTTTTTAAGTAATATCAATCGAGAAGCAATTAAAAAAATGATAAAATTTTCAATTAATAACTCTATAGAAGCGTTTGATAATTTGGATTTTGAGGCTATGTATTTAGCTGAACGTAATTTAAGAAGAATATTGTTAATAGCTAAAGATTTAATGAAAGAAGAAATCAGAACTTGTACAAATAAGAAAGATATTAAAATTATTTCTTATTTCCTTGAAAATGAGTTTTTAGAATTATTTACTAAAGAAGAATTGGCTGGATTCAAATTAAATAATGGTTGATTGAAATCTAAATAATTCAAATAAAGAATTTGAATTCAAGGATCTAAATAAAATGGGAAAAAAATAAATTAACGATTCGTAATTTCCTTAATTGTATTGATTAAAGTATTCTCTTCATATCTTTTAAACAAAATATCAAAATGTGAGGATATAATATTGGCAAACATCGACCCTTTATTCCTAACCTTTAAATATGGAACATATCCCCCCAAACAAATTTGGTCTCTTTTATGAATTGGATCTTCATCTATACCAGAAGTGCGACCTGAATGGTAATTTTCAATAAATGTATAATCTCGTGTTTGGACAAGGTAGCAACTCAATGGTTCATCGGCAAATCGAACATCAAAATGGTTTTTAACTCTTTTTCTCTCTTTTTCCGTTTTTTTTGAAGGATTATTTAGCTCCCGAGCGACATTTAATATATCAATATAAAGCTGAGATTCAGATTTCTCAATTTTTCCCTGTTCAATCTCAATACGAAAATTTGCTGCACGAGAACGTGGATTTAAAATAATTATTTTATAATATACATCAAAATCATCAATAGATTTAGAGATAATAGGATGAAAAATGCCATTTCTTAAAAAAAAATCTTTCAATGAAATCCCTATCATACAGATGGTAGAATGATCAACATAAAAAGCCTCTTCATATGCCCTTCTTAACCTTTCAATTTCATTAGGATTTCTGCGATATGAAAAAATATCATCTAGATTTATAGCATTAACCTTTTCAATCCATTTATGTTCTTCTTCTTGTTGATATAAATAAAAAGCCTTACTAATTTCCTTTGCTAAATGCTTTCCAGTAATTTTTCCATTTTTTTTAGTAAGTATAAAACTTCTAAATTGATTATAATCTTCTTCATAAACAGGAATTGTTTTACGTGTATATTTTCTATCGGACATAAAATCACCTATAAATGTATTAATATAATGATAAATTTTGAATATTTCAATTTATGCTATTGATGCAATTGCATAAGTTGTTATATGCAATTGTAACAATTATACAAATTGAATTTTGATTTTTCCAAATTACATAAAATATTACACATAATCTTCAATTTCCAAAAAATAATAGGCATTTGCATCAAAGACCTTAGATAGATTTAAATAGAATGAATATCAATAGAAAAACGGTGACTAGATTGAATTTAAACCTTGAAAATGTTTTAAAATTAGTAGATCAAATTCCAAATAACATAATTATTATTTTTTTAAATTCCGAACCAAAAGAAAGAGCTGAAAAATTCAAAGAATTATATATGACTAGAAAAGTTAGTAAAAATGAAATAATTGAAGATATGGATAAACTTATAAAAGATTTCATGCTGCCTTAACCACGGATATAAAAATAAAGAAAAAAATAGTAATTATCTTCCTTTTTTTTTCTTAATTATCTTTCAACGTATTGCTATAAAAAATAAGCATGAATTATTGAATCTATTCGGGTAAAATCGGAGTTAAAATTATAGAAATTAATTATCCTAATAGATATTATTAAAAATTCTATTTTTTATTTTTAATGACCCCCCTCTCTCTATGGATAACTGTTCACTTTAAATGTAATAATCACCCAGATTTGTAAATCAACAAAAATGTTTTATTTTGAAGAAGATTAATAAAAAAATCAAAAATTTGTCGGCGGGTCGAATAATAAATTTTTATGATAATTCTTTAATTAGATGGAGTTGCTTTCAGGCTACACATTTCACAAAGAAAACAGCAAATATCCTTTAATTCCGAGTGGGGATTCTAAACTAGATGAATTATTATGTGGAGGTCTTCACAGAGAATTAATATATTTGCTATATGGCTCCAAAAAAATCACAAACGATATTCTGCATTCGACGGCGGTAAGTTTTCAGAAAAGATTTCTTGATGACGGTCTCGGTGGGAGAATCGCCTACATCGATGCAACAAATAAATTTAGCCCCTATAAAATAAGCACTCTGGCCTTATCAATGCGATTAAGTCCTTCACTAGTGTTAGGCAATATTCTGATCTCTCGGGCATTCACATGGCCTCAAATGGTCGAAATCTTAGAGAATAAGTTATTAAAGATTGACGATATAAGAATGGTTCTGGTTTCTGGAATAACCAAACTATTTGGGAATTATGAACGAAGTACATTTGAAGACTTATCAAGGGCAATAAATGGCATAAAGAAAGTCGCACAAAAAACGAAATCATTAGTTGTTATAACCGCACCACTTCATGAATACTCTTATGTTCGAGTAAAGGGGGGTAATATACTCTCTCATTTCGCAAAAGTATTAGTTTTGATTAACGATGAGGATCGCTTTACTGAGTATCGACTAATCCAACATCCATACTTGCCTAATAAAAGGGTTGTCAGATGGAAAGCCCGCAAGCAAAAAGTAGATAGATCTAAAACCTTAAAAAATACGACATTAGATTTTTGGTTTTCCTAAAACCAAGCTAAAATAAAAGTTGAGGTGAAATAATTGGGTAGAACAGTTCCGTCTTTCCGTCCAGCGCTTGAAATGGAAATCGAGAGCTGGAAAGATTTCAAAAGGGCTCTAAGCCCTGAAGAGAGGAAATTTTTCGATCAAGTAATGGATCACGCTCGAATTCACGCTGATGCTGGAAGCATGGCAGCTAGACCTGTGTTATCCGAATTTCTCTTTTTCTCAGTAGCACTTGAACAAGAGAAAAGAATTGAGGAATTGGAAAGGAGAATAAGCGAATTGGAAGAAAAATAAATGACTGAGATAAAGAACTTCTACGGATGGATATTAGACGTCACCACATATGCAAATGGGATTATTTTATGGGTCAAAATAAAAAAAGAAAACCAGGTAGTTCAGATCAAATCTGAATTTCAGCCAGAATTTTTCGCAGTTCCAAAAAAAGGGCGATTTGGAAGCAATTTTCCAAGGCTGAAGCAGATCCTCAAATCCCACCCAAATATTGTCAGAGCAAGACTTTGTAGTAAGTATGTCTCGATTGATGATTGCGAAAAAAGGATGATTTTTGGGGTGTCAGTAAAAAAGCCTTCTGTATTCAAATCTACAATAAAAGATATCGAAAAACTTGATTATTTCACGTTATATAATACTGACATTCCAATTGCTCAAATGTATTTCTACGTGAATAGTCTCTTTCCAATGGCTTTATGTTGCTTTTCAGTGAGTTTGGGTGAAAATAATGAAATGCATTTGCTCTCTTATGAGTTAAAGGATAACAACGAAGATTTGTTTTATGAGACGCCTCCCTTGAGGGCGGTTTGGTTGGAGATCAAAGTCCAGCAGAAGGGTTTGAGACCACAAT
>JAHLWE010000495.1 GCA_019058135.1 Promethearchaeota archaeon
ATGTAAAATTAGATAAAGGTGGTCCTTAACACTATTCTTATTGCTTATCCCACTTCCTTCCATTAATTTTCCATTGAATACTACGTTTTTATTATGGATTGGAATGCCAATTTTTGCTATATTACTTATATTAATGACAAAAATTCTAAAACAAATAATAAAAAATGAACTAGGTGCATTAATTTTTTTTTCAGTAATAGCATCAACGATTTTAGTTCATCTTTTTTTCAGAACAATCTAAGATTATTCAGCTAAAAATTATATTTCGTTTATTGTTGATTATGAATTTAAATTAAAATAGGCGAATAATATAGAATTATAAATTTATTTAGATTGATTGTAATGCGACTCTTATATCTTGAATATCTATCCACTTTATTCACCTTCTCTTTCTTTCTTGCGGGAGGAATCAAGATTTACAAGAATAATTCCCAGTATTACTAATAATAAAGCAAAGGGATAGATGAAAACATCGAATTGTTCTTGTAAAAATATAGCAGAGAGGATTACTCCAAATAAAGGTACTAATGTTTGGAATATCGCAGCTCTACTAGCATTTAAACGCTTAACTCCTTCTAAATAAAACGTATATGCTCCTACTGTAGATAAAAATGCTAAATATGCAATCCCAATCCATATTCGAGGTGGTATATTAAAGTATTCTAGCGGATTAAGAAACTCTGGGCTAACAAGTAATGCTATAGGAGTGGTTGCTAAAAATCCAAAAAAAGATACCCAAGTGATTATCCATAGCGATGATGGTTGATAAGATTTAAGATTATTTTGGATTTTATTCAAAAAATAACGTGAAGTTACCGTATATACAGCATAAGCAAATGCCGCTGCCAATATTAATATATCTCCAAGGATTCGATTCGAGACATCTACATTCGGAGAAAATCCTACAACGATGATAACAGCCATGAATGCTAACAGAGTTCCTGCAACTTTTTTCCAAGTAAAAAATTCTGTTTTTAAGAATTTGCTGGAAAAGATAATAACCCAAATAGCGTTTGTTGCGACCATTATACTAGCATCACTTGCAGAAGTGAAAATTTCACCTATAAGATAACCTGCTTGATAAATTGTTACAGATGTTAATCCCATAAAGGTTAATATTTTCCAATTTTCTTTTGCAAATCGCCAATTTAAAGTTCCTTCTTGATATTTCAGAATGAGAAAAAAGCAAATTACGGCCAGAAAATAACGGATTGCTGCTATCATTAATGGCGGAATAGTTAATCCTCCAACTTCTTCAGAGACTAACCATCGACCTAATGGCCAGGTACCTCCCCAAATAACCATAGTTAAGATTAATAATACATAAACAATGATTTCCTGTTTTCTATTAACATTTGAGGTTGAACTTATTATCGATTCACCTGTTGAAAATCTCTACTAATCGCAATACGAGTATTTTTCCGTATCTTTCCATTATCTCAACTCACATTTCTTTATACCACTTACTAATTAAATTACGTTTCTTAATATATCTAAGAAGATAAACAGCTAAAACTAACGTAATTACAGTTTCAATATTCCATATAAGTTGATATACTGTTAAATATGCGTCTATTTGCCATTGTCCAATATAAATAGTACCAAAATCTATGATAGAGTATAATAATATATCAGGAGATTGCAATATTACCCAGGGAAAAAACATCTCTATATTTTCATGTGAAGGAAGATCAAGTGAAAGATGTGTCAATTCTCCAATAAATGCAGAATAAAATGCAACAACAAAATATCTAGTATTATATTTTTTTTTCTTTAAGTTATCCCATTCATCTATACCAAAATACTTTAAAGGCTTATATATAATTCCATTTTTCTTCGCAAGGTTAGCACAAATTGGGCTAATATATCTACAAAATATTATTGTTAATATAACTGTTAAAGGTACGGTGAATATTAACAACCCTAATAGACTATGAGTAATTTCTCTAAATTTAAATGGTAAAAAGAATTCAAAAATCACATTTAAATCAGGGATGAATGTAGTGATGCAAAAAGCTGTTCCATCAAACTTATTTGGATATTTTATTTTTAATATCAATCCCGGTGCTTGGTGAGAAAATACGGCGCTCGGCATCTGACTAACATGTAATTTTTATTGTTATGAATTCTATTTATAGTGTAAAATAAATATAATTTATTGTTATAGCTTGTTTAATGAAATTGCAGAGAAAAAAAACAAGGAACTTTTAGACCAAAAAGAAATATAAAATATCACTTTTAATGCAAATAAATATTAGTGGAATAAAATCCTTAGGGGTGCTTTAGATATCTTGAAACCTGCCCTATAAATAATGCTCCTTGGTGAAAAAATAAGGTTTAAAAAATATCAATTTAATAAAATTAATAATAATAAAAAAAGTGATTATATGCAGTTTGATGAAGAGTTTAAGAATAACCTTAAAAAACATTTAGATTATTCAGATGAAGATTTAAAGGTATTTATGGAAAATCCAAGTAATATAGAACTTCTTTCTAATGCTCCTAAAGTATTAAATAAGACAATTGTTATTGAAGTAGTAGAATCACATGGATGTAACAGCCAACATAAAGTAAGTGATAAGTTATATTTTGATGGTGTAGGTAACCTACTTACTAAACTTAGTCCTAAAAAGATTTGCAGCTCTGCTTTGAGCGCTGTGGAAAAATTAATATTCGCTGCATCTCAGCTTTTATACGCAGATGTTGATCCCAATAAGATGCTAATAAAGAGAGTTGGATGCTCCGATATAGGATTAAAATGTGGTGGTTGGGGTAAAATTGTCATGGAGCTTAGAGTACAAGATCGGTAAAGAAGTTAAATGAATTTTAATTTATGCGATTTTTATATTTTCAAATATTGATGCTTAAGCAATAATCTTCACATTTTTTTTCCATTCTTTTATTAGATTCTCAGAAGATTCAAGAAGACATACATTCTTCAGTACTTTTAGAGCACATTTCTTTTTTACTGAAGAAAAATTCTATTTTAAAAGATTGGTTTATTATTATAAATATATTTTATTAAAAAGAAAGTGATGTTAATGGAAGGACAAATTCAATTTAAAGATTTAGAATTAGTATTTGGATATTCATGCATGCCCGACAGATTACATTATTATATTGAAGAAGAAAATGATTTTCGAATGGAAGTACGTAAGTGGTGTAAAGATAACATTGAACCTGTGGCTGAAAAAATAGATCGAGAGCGAAATAAGGAATTAGCTGTTGAAACTTTAAGAAAAATGAAACCATATTTAAATATAATAATTCCTGAAGAAGCTGGAGGTTTGGGTAAAGGAATTTTATATCGTACGATTTTTGGTGAAGAATTAACTGCTTTTAGTTATGCAATAGCCACTATTTTTGGTGCCTCATCTTGCTTATTTGTAGGACCAATTATTGAATATGGTACTCCAGAACAAAGAAAGAAATATCTTTCAGGAATTGCTGACGGCACAAAAATTGGTGTATTAGCCATAACTGAACCAACGGGTGGTTCTGATGCTATTGGTGGAATGAATTTAAGGGCTAAGAGAGAAGGAGATCATTAATTATTAAAATTACTTATCTAAATAAATAGTCCATTCTGGTTTTAATACATAATATTGATCAATCGCATCTCTCATTGTTTTTCGGCAAATTTCGATTTCTCTAATGGTTGGTGGCTCAATTTGTTTCACTTCTTTGGCGACTTTTAAATCCCACTCAGTATTTTCTTTTACTTGTTCTATTGTAACATTTGGATGTAAAGCATCCAGATAGGCTTCTTTAGTTATGGAATCAAATTGCATAATGCATAGAGGTGTAATGATAGAGTCTGGACCAGTATCAGGGGGATAACCCGCTTTTACTCTACTATCATAGCCATCTAAATATCCTGGATCGGTGATGAAGTCCAATTTTTCGACAAGTCTGCGTTTTGAATGCTCGTCTAATAGCCAAATCAATCTTTTTGATAACCCTGCGATTTCTGTAGCTCCACCACCACCCGGCAATCGATAAATCGGTTTTTCATATGGACCAATTACAGTGGTGTTGCAGTTTCCATATTTATCAATAATAGAAGTACTTAATAGTGCTAAAGTTATTTCTCCACGTTGAAGAACGGATAACGCATCGATAGAATCTCCGGTAAATACGGAATTTGGAATCAATACAGGATCAGTAATCGAGTAAGGCATTTTTTTAGATTTTACAAGCTCATTCTGAAATAATCCGACTTCTAAAACTAAGAAAAGATCAGGATATTTAAGTAATTTTGCCATATGAACAGCGAGAAAAGGCCAATGGAAAGTATTAAAAACAATATCATTACTATTAATGTGTCTGCATGCTGAAACTAACATCATTTCAAAGCCAGTATATTCCTTACAATATTTTGTTTCATTAAAACCCATAGTCAACAGCTCCTTGCATAATACTTTTGGCTTTTAATTTCTTTATTTTTTCCTGTCCGAGCACTTTCAAATATTCTTGTCGATTATCTACTCCAGTTACCCATTTTTCAAGCCAAATCTCCCAGTCTTCTAGTGTTTTAGTTTCTTTAGTATAATTAAATCTATATTCCAAATCTGTGTAATAAAATCCTTGCATGTAGCTAGGATGCCCTCCCCAAGGTTCATGTACAACTGCATTAACTTTATGTGCTGATATAATGGTACGTTCGGGAGATTCCATAATAACCTTCTTATCTACAATTACTTCAGCTGCAACAATGATTTTTTTACATGAATTAATTCCATATTTTGTATCTCCAATTAATCCCCACATTTGAGCATTTCCTTCGCTATCTGCCCGTTGCACTTGAATTACCCCAACATCAGGATTTAATGCAGGAACTACACAAATTTCTTCTCCAGTAAACGGGCATTTCACCGTAGCTGCTTTTACTCCAACATCTTTTGGGTGATCATAAATACTGGTCCCTACAATCGAACGAATTGGCATAAATGGGAGCCCCATATACCCAGCAAAAAAAGACATATTTATCATAAACAGAGATTGTTCATTATAGATTATTTTTTGAGGAATTCCTTCTTCTATAGCTCGCTTAAAATTCCATGTTGGTTGTGGACCAATACCGTTCCAGCAGTGTGAAGTGATTATTTGATTTGTAACTCCCGCACCTATTAATTGGTCAAAGAGGATTCCTCCCGCACATTTACATATTGAAAGATTTCGTTTATTTTGTCTAATTATTTCCTGAGCAGCAGAAAATGTAATTCCATTACCAAATCCGCCTAAAAAAACTAGGTTATTGTTATGAACAAATTTTTTTATTGCTTCTTTCATAGTCATTATCTTATTTGAGATTTTTTTTCACCCCTTCATATTGAATTAACTTCTAAAACATTAAAAATTATGATTTATTTCCATTCTTTCATAATATGCTCAGAAGATTCAACAAAACATACACTTTGTAATGCCTTTAGAGTAGCTTCATGCATCTCCTGGTTAAACGATGAGACACAATCCTGAACTACAATAGTATAGAATCCACGGTTACTAGAATCTCTTGCACTTGAAGATATACCTGCATCAGTGGATATACCTGTAAATAAAATAGTTTCTATACCCCTATTTCTTATCATATTCTCAAAATTTGTGCCAATAAACACACTTGTTGTGTTTTTATTTAGAACTACATCACCATCTAAAGGAGATGCATCACTATATATTTCCGCTGCTTGACTTCCAGGTTGTGGGAGTTGTGGCACTTTTTCTGGGTCCTTAAATCCGAATCTTTTCATAAACATGAGTGTTCTAAACGAAGATTCGTATTTTCTGGGTAGTGGGGAATGTTTCGTATATATAATTGAAATATTATTGGTTCTTACAGCTGTTATAAATGATTTCAAATTCTTGAGGAATTCTTCTTTATTAAAGATTCTACTCACCAGTAAATTTTGCACATCCCATACCAAAAGAGCTGTGCGACCTGGATCTACAATCTCTTTTAAATTCAAATATACCATTTTTTATCAATCATTTATTTTTTTACATAATAAATATATGTATATTTTAAATTATTTTCTATGCAGCCTTACTAATTCTTTCAAATATGAGCATTTTTAAGTCTTAACTAAAACTTGAGTTTAAAAGAATTCAAACTTATATGTCTTTAATTTAAATAAGATTGTTTTTGTAAGAAAATATAAAAAAAAGAAATTAATTAAAATTTACAAATCTCCCTAATAAACGGTATGCGTGCTGCTTACATTGACTAATCGAGGTAATATTATGCAAGATGGATAAGTTGGACCAATAAGCAACGTGTTATTTGCAATATAATGAGTCAAATAATTGGAAGCTAGCGGAACACCCGTGTTTGGATTAGCTGCGAAACGAGGATAGTTACTGCTCGAAATGATTACTCTTATTTTGTGCCCAGGAGCCCAAATATATGCTGTGCTCCAACAATCTACAAGAAGTTCGTATATATCATTTTGATTCCCTGACATAAGGCTTTCATCTTCAGGCAAATATCCTTTTCTGCTCCTAACTGTTAAAGAACCATCAGTAATTAACATTGATCTTCCATCTGGATAAACATCTGTGAGTTTTATCGTAAAGTCTGTATCTGTACAGTTTGATGATACATATAAATGACCCCAAATTCTTCCAACAGTCTCAACAGGCTCTGTTAAATTTTCTGTCTCAAATAACAAAACATCTCCTCTGTTTTCAATATCCCTCTGATCCATAGGTCCACATAGATCAAAGGGTTGATTCTGTCCGCCAAGATTAGGAACAGGATCTATTGGGTTATATAAATATGAACATTTCATGTTAATAGTCCCTGATGAAACATTACTTAAAACTTCGCCAGCGTTGAAATACCAAGTATCATTTACATAATCGAGTGGCCAATCATAGGCATATCTCCAATAATTCCATTGATCGGATTCTTCATCAACACTGCCCATTAAATAATAAGCAACTCGTTCTTTATCCCAATTTGTGGTAATATTCAACAGGGAATCATCAAAAATCTCTTGCTCCCAACCTAATACCAAATCATATCCATTGGAATTTTGTGGATACGTTAATTCCCCTTGTTTAATTGATTGGAAATTTACGTGTGTCCAAGGACCGATTATCATCTTTTGATGCCCTCTAGCTCGTGTTGCGCCCATATCATCGTATCCTATATAACCATCAATTGTTCCTTGAAGAAAATGGTCATACCACCCTCCTACATGAAGTGCTCTAACAGTTACATTAGAATAATGTGGTCCCAATTCTATTGATAAGGAAGTTGAATTATACATAGCAATATTTTTTGGGTGAAATTGAAAAATCAAACCGATCTGATAATCATAATTATCTGGTGCAGTACTTTCTATCCATGTTTCTACGGATGATTTATGATATGAACCTTGATATATTGCATGATCATACATCTCTGGTGTTCCAAACCATAATTGTTGGCATAATAATCCCTCAGGGTTCATTCCTGCATAATAATATTGATTCATACAGAGAGCACTCGCCCCAGAACTCCCAATTCCACCATTACACCAAGATTGAGCTCGCACCCATTCAACTGTATCAACTCCATCTAAATTAGATTTTGTAAATAATTGAAAACTGGGTCCTCCTTCTGAATCATATGTCCCTCTCATATCTTGAATTACAACATGATATCCTTGTGGAAGATACAACAATTTTGCTAAGCTATAAGTCCATCCAGTTTTTCCATATGGTGTTCTTATGAGAATGACTGGTCTAGGTGCTCCAAAAGACCCAGGGGCAAAATAAACATCAGTTGCTAATTTCACGCCATCGTCCATTTCGACCATATAAGTTTGCCTAACTGGTGGAGCATATACTGCAGCACTTATAATAATTGTTGTTGGAAAGGCAATAAGAACTATCAAAATTATGTACTGAATAAGTTGAGGAAGTTTATTGAGACGCCGTTTGCCATATTTTTCCAATAAATCTGCCAATGAGAAAGAAGAATTTTTTAATCCGTAATACAAATAAACAAGAACACTTATGCCAATTGCTGCAATTACATAGTTTTCTTCTTCAAATATGTACCAAAAAATTCCTAAAATTGGTGAAAGGATGTTAATTAGAGTTCCCAAAATTTCTATAATTCTTGATCTTCTCTCTTCTCCAATTTTTTTAAGATAACTGCCAGTCATCATAAGCGAATAAAAGGAAATGAATGCAGCAATAGGTAGATACAACATTCCAACTAATATTAATAGCACCTGCTTTAAAGTGAAATAAATCGTTTCATGTTTAGAAAATAATTTCTTGTCTTCTCCTGGCTCCTTGTTATAATTGAAAAAATAGGTAATGGTATATAATCCTCGGCAAATTACTAGCAGCAGCAAATTTGTAGTTAGAATCTGTTCAAGCTCAATATAACCCAAATCAGATAACAAAAGAAATAACATTATGATTGGATTAATCATAGATAATAATTCGAGATATCTAATTATAAAGTTATCTGGAAATTACTTTTTTAAATCCAATTTATTTCTTCATCTTATTTTGAAATTGGTGAAGTCTTATCGAAATTAAGAGTATTACTCCACATTCTTTTAAGAGGATAAACTCCCTTAATTAATGTGTAAAAGAATATAACAACAAATAGAATGGATATTAAGCTGGGAGTGAATCCACCTACAATATTAAATAAAGTAGATGATAGATCAATAGATATAATGGAATACATTACTGAGATCACCGCCCAAGCTAATGAAATGAGTGAAATAAATGTAGCAGTTGTTTTACCAATATCGATATGTATTGGTCCA
Organism: Promethearchaeota archaeon; assembly: GCA_019058135.1. Classification (GTDB taxonomy): domain Archaea; phylum Asgardarchaeota; class Lokiarchaeia; order Sigyniarchaeales; family SOKP01; genus 6H3-1. The sequence goes on from JAHLWE010000495.1 coordinate 8,775, forward strand.
AGATCTAAGTGAAAATGTTTGGGTTGGACAGTTATCACTAAAACTGTATGGCTTATTATTTTTTCTTCAAAATCAATGAGCACATGCAAAAATCTTGTGTCATCATATTTTTTTTCTCTTTTATTGTTATCTTTTTTGTCTGATTTAATGGGGAGAACAGAAAAAATCATAAGAGGTGGATTTATAGCTTCTTTCTTAACAAGGAGTTTAGCAATAAGAGGATGAACTTCGAAACCGTCTCCTTCTACTCTGACATCTAATACTGGGGGTTCTTTTTTAGTAGTTTCTATTGTGAATTTCGTTCTAACTATTGTTTTACCCTCCTCATCTTCTATTATTAATTCTTCATGGGAAAAATATATATAAAATAAATAACTACACTGTTCCATCATTACGGAGTAGTATTGGAGCCCCATATTGATATCATATCTAATTAATTGAGGAGTTGCTACAGGTTGATCTTCTGAAGGTGCATACGCTAACATATCTTCAATTTCCTCTGCTTCAGTTTCCATTTGAAATTCATCTTGTTTATATAATGCTCTTTCTGGAAGAGGAGGTGCTTTCACTGAAGCCAATTTAGGAGTTTCTTGTTTGCGAACTTCTTTAGTTTTAGGTGGGCCTGCTGGGGGTGATAATGTTGAAGGCAATGCTTTTTTCCTTAGTTTTTTCTTCTCTTCCTCATGAATTTCTTCTATAAACATATCTTTTTCTATTGGAGGAGGACCGCCACCTGCAAAATGGGTTTCAATTATATTAAACGTAGCTCCATATTTTTCCTTCAACTCTTTAATTGGCAGCATATAATCTTCTGGTGAAAGTATAGTTCCATATTTCTCTGTCATAGACACATCTTGTAGTTGAATATTAAATTTTTTTGATAATTCGGGTAAAAGATCAGTTATAGTTGAAGCAGGTAAAACTGGGAATGGCACAAGCTCGGGCTCTGGCGATAACTTATTTTCAAAATATATTACAAGATATTTTTCTTCTTTTAATTCAATTTTCTTAATTCGTAATTCAAAAACATTTCCGTATTCACTTATTATATCTTCAAATAGTTTCTCATCAACATCCTCGAATAAAATCCACTGAGCAATAGATTTCTCTTTTACATAAAGTTCAAAAGATCTACTATCTATGCCTACATCTGTTGTGAATTTCTGTAGAATCATATTAAATGGTATTTTATGAGGGAAAATATCTCTAAATAATTTATGCCGTTCAGTATTTTCATCGATTATATTAATATTAAACCTTATTCCAAATACAA
>JAHLWE010000496.1 GCA_019058135.1 Promethearchaeota archaeon
ATTATCTAGAGATTATTTTGGAACTCGAGCTCCTGAAGAAAATCAGGAATATGTAAGATTTTCTTATTGTGTTTCTCAAGAAGATATTACTAAAGGAATAGATCGAATAAAATCAGCTATTGAATGAATTTCAGTTTCTAGATTTCACGATAACAAAAGGATAACCGAGATTTAGTCTAAATAGATTTAGATCTAATCTCAATTTTAACTAATTAAAAAATATTTTATATTAAAACAATGAATAATTATTTACAAGATTAAAAAATGAGTATTGATATATCTGATGGAATTGATGAGGGAAATCTAAGAATAAAAGTTCTAGCTACTAATGAAACTAGTGCAACAATATTGACTGAAGAAAGATTCAATGGAAAGGTAATACAACCGGGAATTAGTGTTCCTTTTTTACCTACTGAACATGGATTAGCAATGAGTATTGAGGTAATAGATGGTGATACTACCCATTTATTCTTATTAGATACGGGAGATCCAGTAAATACAATAATAGAAAATCTGTCTTGCGCATGACAATAGTCCAACGCAAAACATATATCAGAATCATTGGTTCCGTATATATGGGCTATGCCCCAGTCATCACGAAAAATTGTAACATCACTTGATAAATCTGGAACAGTGAAATCCTCTTGTTCGGGATAATCACCGGGAACATCCCAAATCCCATCTCCCGGGAATAAAAAATCTCCCAATGGAGGTATAGATGGATCAAGAGGTATCGAGAAAACAATAATTATTATTATTGAAATTACACCAGCAATTATAACTTTCCCTAAAGTTGTTTTTTGATCTTTATCAAATCGCTTCATAATTATCTCCTTTTCTTTAGATAATTTTTTTCTTTAATATAACAATTATCATTTTCCTTCATATATTATAAAAAGCTTTTCAATATATGATTGCAATTATATTATTTATTTTTCAAATCGTCTAGGTTAAAATTTCAATGAAATGGTGATATAAAAATTTGAGGATTATCAATTCTTTTTAGAAGATAAGGTCTTACAAGTTAAAAATATCATATAGTTTTGACCATTTTGAAAATTTATTTCTTTTATAATTGAAAAAGATTGAGCCTAAAATTAGAATACTCTTTTTCAGATAAATTATTTATCAAATACCCAGAAATAGTCATAGCCTTCTCTTATTAGTTCAGCATTCTTGAATGATGTTGAATCAATCAACTCTTAAAGTTTTTCTCATTGTAAATCGCACGCCAAATACCACTTCAAGCACTTATATATAATTTTAAAAATTTGAACTTTTTTTTTCGGAATAAATAGACTAAGAATCATAGATTCTCCGATAATTAAAAGACCATCGTCTTTCAACATAGTATTTGATACTAATAGGTGTTAAGATTAAAAAAAATAAATGAAATTTTAAACTCTTGTCGTCTTTTTTGGTTTATTGATTGATAAATGGAGGTTTGAATCCTTCTGGAAAGAGAGACTTATAAGGATTATTTTTAGTAGCTTCTTCAAATTCTTTTTTTGCTTTATGTACTAATTCGGGATCGCTCATGAATTCTATAGCAGATAATGCTAATATTTTTGCTGCTGTTAACATACCTTTATGACCAATATTCATACCTGACGTGCATACATTTTGCCAAGAGTGTTGTGGAGATCCCATAATTTGACAAGTTGTAGCAAATTCACCCAATGGTGTGAATCTTGATACATCAGAAACATCTGAAGAGCCAGGCATAATTTTTCCTTTGCCGATTCCAGGAATTATAATTGTGTTTAAGGGTTGATTAAATATTTGCTGAGCCATTTTTTGAAAATTCGGAGGAATTAAACTTGTAAAAGCATCCATTGAACCAGGCGGTAAAGTTTTTTTGAGTTTCTCTGCAAATTCTCTATCTTTCTCATCAAATTTAGGACTACCAACCTTTTTCATTTTAGAAAGAATTACATCACCGATTACATCATTACGTAAAGGATTGTATGTTCCTCCTAAAAAATCTATTTCCTTTTTAGTTTCTGTCATTAATGCCGCACCTTCAGCTATCTTAATTACACGTTTATAAATGTTCTCAACCGAATGACGCTCAGGTGATCTAATAAAGTAATACACTTCTGCTTCATATGGTAAAAGATTTGGGGCTTTACAACCATTTGTAATTACATAATGAATTCTAGCTTCAGGTATCATATGTTCTCGCATATAATTAACACCAATATTCATAAGTTCTACAGCATCTAATGCACTGCGTCCATCTTGTGGATCAAAAGCTGCATGAGCTGTACGACCATGGAATCTAAATTTCACATAATTTATTGCTAAAAGTGACACATCAGTCAATGCATTCAAAAAAGCAGGATGCCATGTTAGAGTAATATCTACATCTTTAAATGCTCCAGCATTTATCATATAACCCTTGCTGTTAAATTTTTCCTCCGCGGGACAGCCATAATATCTAATAGTTCCATCAGCATCTCCAGCAATAATTGCATTTTTTACTGCTAAAACAGCTCCCAAAGTACCTGTTCCTAGTAAATTATGCCCACACCCATGTCCTGGCGCCCCTTCTTTTAATGGTTTTTTTATTGGTTCAGCTATTTGACTTAAACCTGGCAAGGCGTCATATTCGCCTAAAATGGCAATCACAGGCTTCATATTACCATAGCTTGCATAAAATGCTGTAGGCATACCTGCTACATTTTTTTCAACTGAAAAACCCTCTTCTTTTAATGTTTTAATTAAAAGATTTGTGGATTTAAATTCTTGAAATCCTACTTCTGCAAATTCCCAAATTCGATTACTAATATCTATTAATCTTTGCCGATTCTCTTCAATCCAACTAGCATATTTTTTTGACATATTTATTCCCTTTTTTTAATAGGTGCGTTTCTAATAATAAAAATGATTAAAAAAAATATATATGTTTTATATTATAATTAAATTTTACTATTGTTTCTTAGTTTTATGCTCATATGTTTTTGGATCGAGAGTCAAAAACGCTATTATACCTACATTTGAAAGAATTGCCATAAATATAAAAACAACAGAATAAATAAGATATGTATCTGAAGTAATTTCTGACATTAATTCAAATATTATTCCAGTGAGAATTAATCCTAACATCGTCCCAAAATTAACAAATGAAGCACTTAGAGCAAAATAAGAACTCCGAACCTCATGATATTCTCTTGAATATCCACTAGCAATAGCACCAAAACTCGAGTGACTCCAACCACTCGCAGATCCTACTATGATTACAAAAATTAATAATATTACTACAGGCACAGGAATTAGTAATAAAAGTAAAGAACCTGTTATAAGAACTAGTGACAAATAATAAGCAAATCTTCTTGATTTTAAATCTGCAACGTAACCTCCGAGAATGGCACCTAATAGTATGCCTCCTCCTGCTATTGCTGATATAAAAGCTATTGGTTCATATAAATTGATTTCTGCTTCCAACATTTCAATAGTAGCACCTTCAGCCGCAATTATACCTGCACGGATCAAAATGTAAAGAGAAATAACTGAAAAAATGACTCCATCAATAATCGCAGTAAAAAAAGAAAAATTAAATAGTTTCCAGTTTTCACCTTTACCGATTATTAATTTAAGATTACTTAAGTAATTTACTTTTCTTGGTTCTTCAATATCTTTAATATAAAGAATAAATATCGCAAAGACTATAGTTAAGATTCCTAACATAATAAATATTAAATCTAATGGCATTACATACATAAAAAGTAAAATTGCCGGACCACCAAGCACTATTCCTGCAGATCTAAATCCCCATGTTGCCCCTTGAATACGACCTAATTGATTTTTAGGAGTAATGTCGAGAATAAACCCATCTATCACAGTATCTGACATAGCCAATCCGAACATAGAAAAGAAACCCACTAAAATAATAATTGCAATAACTGCGCTAGGATTCGCATTAACTAGAATAGGTAAAAACATCACAACTAATCCACTAAAAATCAATGCTCCAAGAATCCACGGTTTTCTTCTTCCTAGTTTTTTAATACCATACTTATCACTTAAAGCACCAAAAATTATTTTAATTATGAA
>JAHLWE010000043.1 GCA_019058135.1 Promethearchaeota archaeon
ATATTGCACTGCTTGTAAAAGATGTGAATATGCATGTCCTATATGGGCAATATATATCGTACCAGAAATTGAGAATGAAATTATGGCCAAAAAAGAGGAGGTAAAAATTTAGAATGGGTGATATCATATGAATAATGGAAATGGCAAAAGATTTTTAAAACCTGGCAAGTATTTGATGATGGGCAATGTGGCTATGGCTGAAGGAGCTCTCTCGTCGGGTTTAAAATTTTTTGGAGGGTATCCAATAACGCCGAGTACAGAAGTAATTGAACATCTAGCAAAGCGATTACCGGAAGTTGGAGGTTGCTGTATGCAAATGGAGGATGAATTAGCATCTATTAATGCAGTAATGGGTGCATCATTAGTTGGTGCTAAAGCAATGACTGCTACCTCAGGACCCGGTCTATCACTTATGACGGAAACTATTTCAATGGCAGCAAATATTGAAATTCCATTTGTTTTTTGTGATGTTCAACGTTGTGGTCCGGGCACAGGATTTGTAACTGTTCCACATCATAACGATGTAGGCTTAACCAGATTTGCTGGAAATGGAGAGTTTGAAGTAATAGCTTTTGCCCCTATGTCGTGCCAAGAATTATTTGATTTAACAATAACGGCGTTTAATTATGCGGAAACGTATAGATGTCCAATTTTCATTTTATCAGACGCTTATTTAGGACATATTCATGAAGTAGTAAATATACCCCCAAAGGAAGAAATTTTAAAAAGAGTTATTGATCGTACAATCCCAGAAGATACCAAGGGTGCAAAATTTACATATGAGGATATTACTACTCATAAATTAATGATTCCAAAGCCTTATATCGTAGGAACTGAGTTCTGCCCTCCTTTAATCATTCATTTACCGCATAACCAAGATGGCGTACTAATGCCAGAAGAAAATTCATTAAGATTTATGAAAATTATGATTGATAAAATCAGAGATAATATAGATAAAATTAGTTTAACAGAAGAATATAAAATGGATGATGCAGAAATTATCATAATTTCATATGGTCTCCCCGTCCGGGCAAGTTATAGGGCTGTGGATTTAGCTCGCAAGAAAGGAATTAAAGTTGGAATTTTTAGGTTAATTACTGTATGGCCATTTCCAAAAGACAAAGTTAAAAAAGTCGTTGCTGGTGCTAAAGCAGTAATTGTTCCAGAGATGAATTATACTGGAGTGATTGCAGAACAGGTCGAACGAGTTACTGATCTTAATATTCCAGTTATTAAAGTACCTAAAGTAGCTACTTTACATCATCCAGATGATATTTTAAAAGCGATTGAGGAGGTGGCGAAATAAATGTCTGATGATATTAGATATCCAAGTGAAAAACCAGAACATCCATATTTTGATAGTTCCCTTTCAGGAATGCTTTTAGGAACCCTTGTTTCACGATTCTGTGCAGGTTGTGGGTATGGTAGTATTGGACAATTATATACGAGAGTTTTTGAAGATGAAAAATTAGATCCTAAATTATTTCCATTAGTTATTGGGATAGGGTGTTATAGTCAAATCTTTTTCTTAGTTCATAAAAATGCTCAAAAAATGCTAACACTTCATGGTAGAGCCCCAGCAATCGCAACTGGAATGAAAATGGCAAACCCAAAAATGAAACCGATTATCTTTTCAGGAGATGGAGATTGTTTAGGAATAGGAGGAAATCATTTTATTCATTTATGTCGTAGAAATCTTGATTGCATACTCTTTATCTTTAATAATTCTATTTATGGAATGACTGGTGGTCAAGCAGCTCCGACAACTCTATACGGAGCTATGAGCACAACTACCCCATATAAAATGTTTGAACCACGATCAGATGGTGTAGAACTCTCTCTGGCTGCGGGTGCAAGCTATGTAGCGCGCACAACTGTTGCGCACCCTCGGACTCTAATGAAATACTTTAAAAAAGCATTAAAACACAAGGGAACTTCGGTAATTGAGGTAATAACTCCATGTGTTACGTATTTTGGGCGGAAAAATCTTGATAATCTGGGTTCTAAAGGAGAAAAAGGGGAAATTATGGATACTGGAGGGAAAATGTTTGAGTGGATTAAAAAAAATTCTATTCATATAAATCAAGCGAAATTCATGCGTAAAGAGGAATTGTTTAATAAATATATTATAGGAGAATTCCGTTATAACCCAAGCAAGTCTGAATATTCTGAAGAATATAAAAAAATTCAAAATATCGCAATGAAAGGTGACTAAAAATTGAACCGATACGAAATTAGAATTGTTGGGTATGGTGGGCAAGGTATAATTACTTTGAGTAAAATGATTGCCTATGCAAGTGGCATCTGTGAAGAATTATTAGTTACACAAACTGAAGCGTATGGGGCGCAAGCAAGAGGTGGAAGAAGCTGGGCTGAAGTTGTTGTCGATTTAGATAGAGAATCCAAACAGATTGATTATCCTAAAGCTTTAAAACCTTATGATCTTCTTATTATACTTTCGGATGCTGCAACAAAAGAGGTCAAAAAAGAAGTAATTAAAAAAGAAGAAAATATAGGACTCCTTATTTGGGATTCATCCACCATATTAGGGAAATTTCGAGCAGCAAGTAAAATGAAAAATCTTGGTTTACCAATCCAAAAAATGGCATTTGAAAAATTCGGAGACATAGTATATGGTAATGCAATCTTATTTGGAATATTTACAATTGTTACTAAGATCTTCTCCGAAGAATCTGCAATAGAAACTATAAAACAATTTGTTCCAAGTTCAACATTAGAAAAGAATATGGAAGCTTTTAAATTTGGAAAGCAAAAGGCTGAAGAGTTTTTAACTCAATTAAAGGAGGGAATGAGTTAATATGCAGTTCGAGAAAATCCAAAAAGGCTGGAAAGAGTTAGAAGAAGAAATAATTAATACAGGAAAATGTGTCTATTGCGGAGCTTGCAGTACGTTTTGTGAAAATATTAATTTCGATTTTGAAAGAGAAATTCCAATAGAAGATGGTTCTTGTAAAGATGTAAATACTTGCCGTGATGGATTTGGTGTATGCTATAATCTATGTCCTAAAACAGGAATCGATTTCTATCCAATTTCCTTGTTAGATAAGTGGGTTTTTGGAAAGGAGCAAAATAGTATTTTAGGACATTATATTGAGATTGTTTCAGTTAGACTCACAGATACCGCAAAAAAGGATATACCCGAAACAGGTGGTTCGATAACTGCTTTATTATATGCCGCTATGGATAAGGATTTAATTGATTGCGTAATTACAACTAGAAAAAACGAGAATTTTAGACCCATTCCTTTTATTGTTAAAAATAAACAAGATTTATTTAATGGAATGGGATATGAACCAAGCCAAAGTCCTACCCTTTCAATTGTGGAGGATGCAATAAATCAAGAGTTTTCTGATATTGCTGTTGTAGGTAATGGCTGTCAAATTCAGGCTTTACGAAAAATACAAAATCATCCACGATTTGATTTCGAAGCTTTTGATCTAGTCTCTTTAGCAATTGGGACATTTTGTTTCGGAACTTTCCATAACCTGCAATTAACAGAATGTTTCAAGGAATATAAGATAAATCCAAGTGAAATTGAAAAGCTAGAAACCGATAAAAACAATTTCAAAATGGTTATTTCTACAAAATCAGGAAAAAAAGAAATTCCGCTTAATTACTTATATGATAAAGCAATTAAAAAAGCTTGTTTTTCTTGTTCTGACTATACTGCTTCATTTGCAGATATTTCCGTAAGTGATATGGGTAGCGAAGACGGATGGAATACGTTAATTATAAGAAATCAACGAGGAAAAAAGGTATTTGATTTAGCAGTAAGTTCGGGATTAATTGAAACAAAATCCCTAGAAAGAGAAGATGAAGAAATTGTATTAGAAATTACTCGGAATAAAACTGACATAGTAAAAATTGAATCTGTTGTAGAATATTCTCCTGAAATTAAAAGTTTTATTGTTAGAAACGAAAGAATTGCAAAAGCTTATAGACCAGGTCAATTTGTTGTATTGTGGCTCCCGGATGTGGATTTTCTACCGATGTCCATTTCTAACGTCGATGGAAACTTAGTCGAAATTACTGTTCAAAAAATTGGCGAAGGAACAGAAAAATTACTCCACATGAAAGAAGGAGAAACAATTGGGATTAGAGGCCCATATGGAAATTCTTGGTTCTATGAAGACGCTTCCAATGTTCTTATAATTGGTGGGGGAATGGGAATTGCTGCACTTACTTCAGTTATTGAGTCTTTAAAGAAAAATAATAAAAATATCTTTGCTGCATTTGGAGCTAAGGATAAATCTTCTCTAATATTTGGTGATAGAATAACACTACAAATCCCTAATACCCAATATACAACTGATGATGGCTCAATTGGAAAAAAATGTTTTGTTACGGACATAATCGA
>JAHLWE010000497.1 GCA_019058135.1 Promethearchaeota archaeon
CACCTGAAGCGCCCGTTACAATTGCAATTTTATCTTTTAGTAAATTAGACTTCATAATAATTAATTTCTTTAATTTATATTAAATAAAACTTCGATAAATCTCTATTAATATAGTAATTAACTTTAATACACATTTTTTTACTCATTTGACGAAATAAAATAACTGCTAATTTTTATACAAATAAAATTAAAAAATTTCAATAAAAAGAACTTTTAATAAAAATTCTTATTGTAATCACCTGTAATTCATTCTATAATATCTATATTATCCCATCCATACGCAACTAAATCATAATTTTTATCCCCAATTTTATCTTTTTTTTCGCCAACATTTTTTCCTTGGAGAAATTCATAAAAGGTGCGATACATACTTTTCTTTAATACCCAAACAATAATATTTTTAATATTCATTCTATAAAGATTTTTAAAAATTGTTAAGAAAAGTGATTTTCCTATACCTCTTCGTTGATATTTCTTAAGAACATAAATAGCATGTAATTCCCCGTTATATTTAGAAAGACCACTCCTTTCTAAACCTGCCCAAGCAAACCCAATAATATTTCTATTTTCATCTTGAGCAACATAGATAAAACTTTTTTTATTTCTATTTTTTAAAATATCTTCCCATATCTTTTCATATTTTTTGTAAGATAAAGAATCAAGATAATCTTGTGAAATTATGCCTGAATAAGCAGTTTTCCATGTTTCTAAATTAACTCTAGCAATAGAGTATGCATCTGAAACTGATGCTTTTCGAATTATCATATTAATATACAAATTTTTAATTTAATCTACTCCCTTTAAGAAATAATTTTTATTTTACATATTATTTATTGCTATTGTTCTTGACTTGATACGGGTTCTTGAGAAAGTTTTTTCCCAATTTCATTAAGTCTTTCCTCATCAATAACTGATAGAACAAGATATACTCCATTTTGATCCAATAATTTAACAATTTCTCGACCAATTCCACCTGAAGCGCCAGTTACAATTGCAGTTTTATCTTTTAGTAAATTAAACTTCATAATAATTAATTTCATTAATTTAAATTAAATCTTTTACTTTTTTCTAAAATTTTATTGAATATACAATTTAAAATTTTAATCAAAACCTTTAAATATGTAAGTATTATTATAATTACCTATAGGAAATGTCAAATATATTTGCATTCCAAAAATATTTACATAAAAAAAATAAAAATAAAAAGGAGTTGAAAAATAAAAAAATGGAAATAAAAGAAGCCGAAGAGCGAAGAATCGATAATTCCTTAAGGAAAAAATCAGATATAAAGGCGATATTTGGGTGCGTTGTAATTTTGGGTCTTGTATGGCTATTTATTATTTTTATATTATCGTTGGTGCAATTAGATCCTGATATTGGATATGTGAATCCAGCCTTTCTGCAATCTCTCTTTATCCAATTATTGCTGTATATCGTAATAATTCCGAGTGTAATTCTCTTGGTGTTGAATGATATATATATACAATATTATCTCAAAAATTTCTCGTATAGAATGATGAGTTCTCATTTGGAGATTAAACATGGAATTTGGACTAAGAACAGGGCAACAATACCTTTTTCTCGGATTCAAAATATTAATATTGTAAATGGTCTTTTCGATAGAATTTATGGTCTTTACACGGTGAAAATTGAAACTGCAGGAGGAACCATTTATTCTCAAGCAGCAAAAGGTTATGGAAAACCGGAGGGATACATACCAGGTATAAAAGATCCCTTCACATTTGAGAAAGAGTTAAAACAAATGTTGGATAAATATAACGTCTTGCCATCTGGACTGGAAGATAAAATCTTTAAGCCACAAGAATTGGCGTTTGATAACTTTATATCATATATTTTAACGAAATTGAGAGATAAAGATGATTTACTAAGGAATAGCATTAAAGAATTGAGAGAAAATCAAAATCTATCTAAGTTAGATTTAGCAGAGAAAGTCGGTGTTAAGAAAGAAACTATAGAACAATTAGAGTTAGGCAGATATACACCATCTTTATCATTGGCTTATAAAATTGCGAAGGAGTTAAAGGTTAGAATCGAGGATTTATTTAAATTTTAATAATTAAATATTTTTTTTTACATTTTATCATAATTTGCTTATAGGTAAGGTGATTCTGTGAGATTAGTGAGAAAATTGGTATCCAAAATAAAGAAATTGAGAGAGGTAAATAATTTTATGACTCAACAAGATTTAGCGGATGCCATAGGAGTTTCGAGACAAACCGTGTCATATTTAGAAAAAGGTGATTATAACCCATCACTGAAGATAGCTCACGATATAGCAAAATATTTTGGAAAATCAATTGATGATATATTTGAATATGAGTCAGTAATGAAAATAAAACGAGAAGAGTTTAATCTTACCCAAGAACAGCTAGCAACTTTAATTGGAGTAAAAGTAGAACAAATAAAGAAAATGGAAAATGAAGAATTTAAAGAAGAAGATAAGCCACCAGAATTTATAGAAAAAATTGCAAAACAATTAAAGTGTAAATTAGAAGATCTTATCGAATTTGATAAAAAATAATAAAAAAAATAGTTTAAAAAATAAAAATAAGTAATTCACAATATTAAAAAGAAATGAAAAAAAATACGATTATAAAAAAAATAAAGTATGATAAATATGACTATGGATTATGCTATAATTACTCAAAATCTAACTAAAGATTTTGGAAATGTAATCGCAGTTAAAAATCTTAATTTAAAAATACAATATGGCAAAACCTACGGAATTTTAGGACCTAATGGAGCTGGTAAGACCACAACTGTTAGAATACTTAATTCAATTATATCTCCTACTTCGGGTACCGCACAAGTTGCTGGTTATGACATAATTACCCAAAGTAAAGAAGTTAAAATGAATTGTGGTTTTTTACCAGAATCTCCAGGGTTATATCAGAAATTAACAGCAGTTGAATTTTTAGAATTTATAGGTGAGTTATATTACTTGCCTAAAGAAGTAATATCATCCCGTATTGATGAATTATTAGAATTATTTGACTTAGAGGATAGAGAGAATGATCTTTTGGAGGGTTATTCTCGAGGTATGAAACAAAAAGTATGTTTATGTGCTGCGTTGATCCAAGATCCAACAATTATCTTTTTAGATGAACCAACTTCGAATTTAGACCCTGTAGCAGCAAAAATGGTAAAAGATCTAATTTCTGATCTTGCAAAAAAAGCTGATAAGACCATTTTTATTTGCACACATCTTCTTGATGCTGCTGAAGATTTATGTGATATGATTGGGATTATTGATAAAGGAGTGCTAAAGGTGGAAGGAACACCAAGAGATATAATAAATTCTGTAAATGCTGAGGATTTAGAAGATGCTTATTTAAAAATTATGGGTGCGACTAAAATTGAAGATTTATTGGCTTGGAGGGAAGAAACACCCAATAATAATGAAATAAGTAAAAAAAAGAAGAAGAAAAGGAAAGATAAAAAATGACTCTATGGAAAGTGATTGCGAAAAATGAACTAAGGCGCAAGACAAGCAGCCAACGAAATCATCGAATAAGATTTTTCATAATAATATATTCCCTACTTTTACTGTGGGCATTTCTTTTAGCTCCTTTCCTATTCGATCTATTTATGCCAACTATAGTAGGTGCCTTTCCTGCAGAGATAATTATACCCGCCATCGCTTTAATCATTGAATTCTTACTAATGATGTTTTTTTTAATGCTCATAACGTATCCCCTACAAAATATTTATCGCAAGACAGAGATAGGTTATAAAGAGATATTATTAGCTTCTCCAGCCACAGCAGGTGATATTTTTTTAGGAGAATACATAGGCAAACTACCAATTTATTTAGCCTTTATTTTAATTTTTACACCAATCCTTATGGGTCTTATCAATCCATTAATTGATTTGAATATTATTCAGTATATTGTAATTTATTTGAGTGTAATTGGGCTTGTATTTTTTGCCGCTTTACTTGGGTCAATTATTACAGCTTGGATTGAGCATAAAATTGCTAAAAGTGAGAGGGCAAGGGATTTAGGGAAGGCTTTAATGTTTGTGCTTTCTATTGCAATGGTCATTGTCATGTATTCATTAATGTTTCTATTCAACCAACTTATGAACAATCCTGAATTAAAAAATTGGTTGATGTTTTACCCTTCCTTATGGTTCTCTAATATTATTTTATATATTATCGATCCAGTATTAATTAGTTCTTATTTTCTAAATATATGGTATAGTTTATTGGTAGCTGTTTTTGTGCCATTATTAGTTTTGTATATGTCGTTTAAAAGAGCAGATGCGTTTTTTACCTTAGAAGGTGGAATAGAAAGAATTTCAGCAATTATTGAACAAGAAAATAAACTATATGGTTTTTTAAGAAAAATTACAGAGTCTAAATGGGAGGGATTGGTTATTACTCAATTTAAGGAATTCTTTAGAAGAAAGGAAAGTATCATGAAACTTGTTTATGTAATAGGACTTACTGCAGCAGAGGGGGTAATTTTTTCTTTTATAAGTGGTGGTGATATGGATTTAATGGACATAGGTATGTATATGATAATGATTATCATGATAGGAGGTATGATGTTTGGCATAATGATTGGTAATTATATTTTCGTTGGTTCCAAGGATTTATTATGGGTGTATAAAAGATCTCCTAGAAATGTACATGCTCTTATTTATTCCTATTTGCGAATGATGTTAATTTTAGTAATTTTTATAAGTCTAGGACTTACGATCTTTTTAACTATTTTCTTTCAATACGACCTCTTTACATCTATATATTTCTTTTTCCTCTTTGTAACTTACTGTATGATAACACTCTCTCAGGCGATCGGATTACAATGCATTAATCCTGCATTCGAAGAGAAAGGTGGTGATATGCAATTAAATATACTTCTAATTGTTGTAATTAATATGGCTACCATGTTCGTTACTATATTTTTTAGCATAGCAATATTTAAACTAATAGATCCACCTCTTGAATTAGTAAAATTTATTTTACCAATTCCCTTATTTCTTATTGGAGGTGGAACTGCTATTCCCTTACTATTCTTTGGCATTAAAAAATTAGGTAAAATTGAATAAGATTTTCTAATATTTTTTATTTCAAATTTTTAATCTTCGTTTCAATTTCATTAAATTTCTTTTTATATTTTTCATATTGCTCAGTATAATCTTCTAAACTAATTTCTTTTTCTTTTTTCATCTTTTTGAGTTCTAATATTGTTCTTGAAACTCCAAATTTTTCGCTTTCTAATTTCTCGAGTTCTGAATATGATGTTTTTTTCTCAACTTTCATATTTTTGAATTTTTTGAACCTTGTAATATTTAAATCTTTAGGAACTATCTTAGATAAATAAATAGTCGCCTTAGGTACAAAAGGTGCAAGATTTTCCGGGATAATAATAACAGGTTCTGGATCTTGGATCTTTTTAATTTTCTCATAAGGAAGATCTTCGATTTTTATTTCTTCTAAAATATCGTTCGATACGGTAATATTATCTTTAATATTATGTATCTCTTCTACTTTTAAATTTAGTATTGTGTTAATCATTTCTCCCCAAATCTCCGTTGCTTTATTAAAATAGAAGTGTGCTTTTTGTTTGAGGCTATCTACTCGATGCTTATCTATATTGTAATCCGATGCAACTTCAATAACTAATATACAAGCTTTTCCCATATCAAAATGCATTTGTGCTCTTAATTGGTGCTTCTTAATTTCATCATGTTCTTTCAAATAAAAAATTCTTTTTGATAAAGCACTTAATCCAGCATATAATTTGGAAGCAAATATTAAATTTCCCTTCATTTCTTCATTTATAGCAGAAATGCTTTGCGCAAATAAGCGTGCTTCTTCAGATTTTATCTCTAAATTTAATGGAAGTAATGATGTTCCCCTGTAATTTTGATGCATAGATGCAGCTGAAAAGTATGCAGATGCCTTATAAATTTTACTACTCTCTAACATTGCAATTATCGCATCTTCGGGAAAATCTTCCTCTTCTCTTTTTTGTGATAATTTCTCATACCCTTGCCCCAATACCTCTAATACACGGGCACATTCAAAATATAGGTCTCTTATTTGGATTGGCTTATTTTCTAATGGATCAATATATTCTTTCGTAATATCCATTTCATTTAAGATTCTCATGTGATTTATATTTCCGTAATTCTTGTTTAGTATCATAGTATAACTTAAAATATTGTTTAATTCATCGATTGTAAAATCTTCGTCATTTTTCAACTTCTCCTCTAATTTTTTAATAGTAAAATGCAGAAATCTTATTTTCTGCACTTTTTCTTGTTCAAAAAAAGGCATTTCAATCAATATCCTTAGTTTTTTGTTAGATTTTTTTTGTTAGATTTTTTAATAGATTTTTATATCCTCTTATTATTTATAAAATATATCCTTATTCATTTTATTTTGATATGTGAGATTTTCATTTTTGAGTTTATTCATTTTTGAGTTTATTTCGGGAGGTGGTTTTAATAAGGAAACTCTGCCGATTTCTTTATTTTGTGAAGGATTTGCTATGCTTCGAGCATGTATAGAAGATTTTAAGTCAATCGATTTTGAAATTGAAACCCTTCTAGATGATCGAATCTCAAAATTAAATGAAATTCTTGTGGCAGATACTATTTCAATTGTAAAAAAAAATGATGATTTTATTAAAATATTTAAAAAAATTCTCTTAAATAATGATTATGCATTTATAATTGCGCCAGAATTTCAAAATATTTTATATAATCTCACGAAATTGGCCACAGACAATCATAAAAATCTCTTAAGTGTCGGCTCAAACTTTATTCAACAATTCACTTCAAAATATCAAACATATGAATTTTTTCAATTGATGAACCTAAACACTCCCAAAACATATTTAATTCCATCTAATAACAATGGTTTGAATATTAAAGTTTTAAATAACATTTTTGAAAAATTAAGAAAACCAATTATTCTAAAACCAGAAGATGGAGTCGGTGCAGAATCTATTTTTTTTATCGATAATGTTGAAAGACTAAATGCATTTATAAAACAAATGAATTTCAATAAGGAAAGTTTTATCAAGAGACCATTCATAATTCAAGAATATGTTTCCGGACAAGATCTCAGTGTTTCTTTTATTGGGAGGAAATTAAATTCAATTGAAAATTCTTATAAACCTTTACCCATCTGTATTAATGCCCAAATCCTAAATATTTCAAAATCAACTGAACCAAGCCAATATTTTGGTGGATATTCACCAATAGTAAGTGTTCCAATGAATTACTTAAACCAATTAGTTTCAGCATTATCAAAATTCAAAGTAGAAGGGTATTTTGGGGTTGATTTCATTAAATGTACTTCAAATCCAAATCCCTTATACTTTATTGAAATTAATCCCCGATTGACAACAAGTTATTTGGGAATTCGAAATATTTTGAAAGAAAATATTTTCGAAATTATATATAACTCCAAACTTGGTAATATAAAAGATTTTGATCCTCATCCAATTAGCTTTTCACATTATCGTAGGTTGGATTTTTCCTTAGAAGAAAAAATAAATTCTAAAAAACAACCAGATTCGAATTTAGTTGAAATCTTTTTTCTAAAAGATATTCCTGAAATTATAACACCCCCAATATCTATAGATGGTTTTAATTTTTCGTCATTTGTTGCAACAAACGAGAAGTCTTTAATGGATTCGGAAAAAAAATTACGAAAAATTAAAAATAATATTAAAAACTTTTTCTAGTTTCATAAAGAAATAAGAAATAATGCAATAAACGCTCCATAGTGAATAACTAAACTTATAATCAAGGCTCTCTCAATTTTTATATATTTATTTACACTAAGATTATATGTGACTAACCAAAGTGACCATACTTGAAAAAATATTAAAAGAGAATTATCCAAAATTGTCAAATAATTCAGATCTAAATTTAACAAGATATTATGAATTATTAGATATATTAAAATTGGAAAATAAACCAACCCAAAGTTAAGAAAAATTTTAAAAGAATTCTCACTTTTTTTATAGAAAAGCCAACTGAATAATTCTATTAAAAAATAGAATATTAAATAATTTAGAACAAAAATTAAACCCAAAATAAATTTGGAAAACGAATCTAAAAGTAATGGAAATTCAACAAAATCTTGAAAAAATAAAATACATGTATTTAAGCCAGATAAACCCGCAAAAATTGCTCCTGTTATCATTATACTTATTGATATAACTATAGTTAAGATATTTTCTGTTGGATTACCGAGAAACATTTTTTTCGGAGTAAATGATAAAATACCTCTTAAAAAAGGCGACTTTATATCCTTTTCAGTAATTTTCGTGGATTCAATTGAATCTATATTTTGATCAAGGAATTTATAGGCATGACCCCCAAGAGTGGTCAGATAATACTTTTTATTCTTCTCTTGAAAAATTAAATCTTTTAGTACCTCTAAATGATGATAAATTGTCCCAGTACTCGCCCCTAATATTTTTTTAAAGTTTGTAAAGGATGAATATCCTTGCTCACCAATAATTTTAAGCATTTTACGTCGAATTTCATGACTTAAAGCTGAATAGAAATTTTTTTCTTTATGATTGGGTTCTTTTCTTTCTGAATCCATTAACTATACCACACAAAATTTAGAAAAAATTTTAATTATTCTTCGATTTGGGTATTATTTTTTACTTCAATTTGATTTACCGGTATCTCTTCTTTCCAAGTTAATTTAACAATAATCTCAATAAAAATTAATGAAAATCCAACTACAAAAAAATAAAATCCAAGCTGAATTGTCAAAATAAACGCTATTTGATTTACAATAAAATCTAAAATGAATATTGTGTTAAATCCTAATCCAATTAACTGGATTATAATTGAATTGATCTTTAAATCTTGACGAAATGTATATAAAATGCTTCCAAAAAGGCATATTATTCCTGACATAAGAGGAAAAAAATACACAAATGCATCTGGGTCAAATGGTGATAAAAAAAATATCAAAATTAAATTATTATCACTAAACCATGATAAAAATTCAGATAAAATGACAAATATCCCACCTATTATACCTATATAAGAAAAATAATTTACCTCTTTAGCCTTTGAAAGTAATGATGTCGACATTTTAAACCACTTTCTCTTTTCTTTATAATAATCTTTTCTTTATAATAATCTATCTTTTTTTTAAAATTGGCTTTATCTGTATTTTAATGTAAATTATTAAATAAGAAAATAATTATAAAATAATTAACATTTAAAAAACAATTCTAAATAATATAAGATCCAAGTTTTTAATGATTGGAGGGAACTAAAATTACAGAACAGTCTGAGGACGTTTATAAATATAAGATTACTCTTTTTGGGACAGGAGGAGTTGGTAAAACTAGTCTTCTGTTGCGCTACATAAAAAAAACCTTTAATGAAGATCTCAAAAAGACCATTGGCAGTAATTTCCTTATCAAAGATGTTAATATCGACAATAAGAAAGTAAGACTCCTCTTGTGGGATATAGGAGGTCAAGCTCAATTTCAAAAGCTAAGACGAATTTACTTTAAGGGTTCAAATGGCGCTTTAGGAGTCTATGACGTTACTAGTTCTGACTCTCTAATGAAAATACCAGGTTGGGTTAGCTCAATTAATAAATCAGTAAATAAGGAAATCCCAATGATATTGGTTGGGAACAAAATTGATCTCGAGCGTAAAGTTAGTAATGAAGAAGGTGAAGAATTGGCAACGCGCCTAAAGTGTGAATATTTGGAAACTTCAGCGAAGACAGGCGAGAATGTAGAGAAAGCTTTTCAATTTATAGCGAGAAGGTGTCTTGAGGAATCTCAAATGTAATTTTTTTTTTAAAATTAAATTTACCCTTATTTTCTAACTAATTACGTTCTTTAAAATATTTTTATTTTGAATACTCTTCATAATTGAATCCTTAATTTAAAATATAGTTTCAATCTGCTCAAGAAGAGAAAAAATCTGAAAAATTTAACAAATTTTTTATTGAAAGTCTCGATAAAGTAAATTATATTTATTTGAATGATAAGCGTGTATGGAAAATGAAAATATTATTAATACACTCAGAAGGCTTGGAAGTATATAAAAAAAAGCCAGCTACTTCGGAACCACAGGAATTTGAGAAAAATAAGATAGAATTAGAAGGGTTAATTCTTGTAGCATATGTTTCTGTAGAAGATCAAGATACATATGATACTGACGTCATTGCTAATCAAGGTGCGGAGGTAATTGAAGATGCAATTTATCAGATTGAAGGATTTCCCGAAAAAATCCGCCAACAAAATAAAGAAATTCAAAAATACAATTTAAAAGTTGAGAAGAGTGAAAGAAAAGGAAAACTCAGAAAAGAAAAGGAGTTAATCCTTGATGAATCCAAATATAAAGTAGATAAAGTATTAGTATATCCTTGGGCTCATTTAAGCAAGTTTTTAAGCAATGATAAGGAAGCTATGAATGTATGTCCTAAGATTGCCGAATTATTAAAGGATCGGGGTATAGA
>JAHLWE010000498.1 GCA_019058135.1 Promethearchaeota archaeon
ATATCGTCGGCAGCGTCAGTTTTTTATAAGAGACAGCAGATATTGAAACCTAAGGTGTTTGATTATTTTTTTTTTTTAAATTTCCTAGAATCTATATATTCATCATTTTCATTTAGATAATATTTATTTATCCTTCTATATTGGGTTAAATACGAGATATTACTTTCAGTTTTATTAAAAACTTTTGCTGCTTCTTTTATTGTTAAAAATTCTTTATTTTCAACTGACAAACTAATTCCTTCTATAATATTTATTCTGAAATATATTTTTTTGAATTTTCTATTAAATCCATTGTAATACCATTTTTTATTGCTAATTCATGACCAGGTGAAGAGAATAAATAAACTTGGGTATTGCAAATACTTTCTAAAAAGTATCTTTTATTATTGGAATCCCAATTTGTTATTTGGGATCTTGGGATTATAATTGAATAATCATGAATTGAAGTCCCATCCTCGCTTGCGATACTACATATTACTACATTTTCCCTATTTCGGAAAAAAATAATTGGATGAGTTTTACTAATTCCTAAATCTTGAATTAAAATTATAGTATTTTCATCAATTCTTTCCAATTTTTATCATATCTTTCCTTTATACTAATCTTTTAATAATTTCTTATTTATTTTATAATTTACTATCAATAAATGATTAATTTTAACTATTTTACTATCCTAAGAAGTTTCAAATAAATAATTTATTGTGATTTACAATTATTTAATGTTGATAAAATAAGAAACTTAATTTGAAATGTTTTTAAATGCTAAAATTTAAATTATAATTATGATAAAATTACCAGATAATAAAAAAGATCAAATACAAAAGGAAATTGATAATTTAACAAAGAATTTGATATATTTCCCAGTATTTATTATGAAAATAATGGAAATTATTGAAAATTACTATGGTGGAAATACAATTCAAGTAAATACAATAATTGAAATTCAGAGAAAATATCTCGATAGAGATATTAATTTATTACAGATTTTTGGTTCATTGAATAAAGAGATTACTGAAAACACATTTCGAGGAGTAGCCATAGAAATTATAAAATATTTGAAAACTTTAATGTGATTCAATTTACGTAATTGGGCTTTCTTTATTTCATGAAAAATATGAAAAAAATCCTTTAATTCAATTAAAAAATCATACTCTTTAACCGTTATAATGTTTAATAAATATATTTTAATACTTTTTTTAAATCAGGCTTGATGAAACTTTTTTCTTATGACTATATATTGCAATTAACCAACTCAAAATTCCCAGAATAAAACCATCGATGATTCTATATTTAAAATCTTTAATAATTGAAGAATCTGTGTCATTATCAACATTATGATGGCTATAATTTCTTATCAAGATTATAAAACGAGCTGAATAATGGAGAATATCTAAATCATTTATGATTTTGAATGATTTTGAATCGAAGCAATTTATAAAAAATTGTTTTATTTGGTTATTTAATTCTGATTCTGTTTTCACTGAAGTCTTATTATCATAGAGTTTCCGTCTGAAGGGTTCTGGAAAGCAATTATACTTTTCCAATTTTTTTTTCATAAGTCTTTCCATATTTGAAGTTTCATGAGCTAATAAAAGTTTAAACCAAACTTCTAAGATATAAGTTAAATCAACCAGAATCTTGAAATAATAATGTAAGGAATAATTATTATCACTTTCAATTAAATTAAAATCCCATTTATATATTTTCTCAATATTTATAATTATGTACAAGTAAAACGAGTAATTTTCATTGGATTTTAAAAAGCCATCTAAATTTTTATCGCTTTCTATTAATGAACCTTGTAGAGGAATTTTTTTTGATCTGTATAAATTACGCAATTGGTCAGCAATTTTGTGGAATTTACCTATAGAAAATTTAAAAAAATCTTCTTTCAAAATTCTTTCAGCTGACCCTTTAAAATTTGGATCAAAAAATTTATCATTATAATCCGCTGCTGTTAAATATTGCAAACCTTTTTCATATTGCCCTGAGTTTAATAGAGCTATGCCTAATTGAGTTAAAGGTACACCCCATTTAATTTCATTAATTATGAAATCCTTTTTTTTATGCATATAAGAATAAATTGTGTCAAAAATCTGGTGATATATGTTTCTTATTTCTATATAAAACTCAGCCATAGTTAACCAATTTTGTTGATCTATAAATACTTCCCCGATTGGTTCGTAAATTTTTTCACATTCTTTAAAAAATTCATGTAATTTTAAATCAAATTCTGGATCATCACAAATTTCATTGATAAATTTAGTTATATACTCCAAAATATCTGTTCTAAAGTTATTGGTGAAAATTGTCCAAGTATTCCTATATTCAGAATATTTAATATTTTCATCTGTTAATTCAGAAATAATTTTGTCTCTTCTTTCTGTAAAGTCTTTAAAAATGTTCTTTTTATAACTACACATATTACTTTCTCCTTATTGTACTTTTCTATTGAGATTATTAGTTTCATTATTTATATTATTTCATAGCTTAAAGATCAATAAATTTAAATATACATTTTTTCTTTAATTACTGATTTGTCAGGAAATAATATTTTACATCGGTTTGAACAATTAATTGGTAGTTTATCTATTAAAGCAGGTAAGAAAAAATATCTTAAAAACCAAGTAAATTACATAAAAAATCAGTTAATAAAAGAATCAAAATAGACGTTTGAAAATCCTCAAAATCTCATCCAATCAATGTCAAATATATACCATGAATTCATTTTTGATCTCGAAAAGAATTATACTCAATATTTAATTAAAGTTTTGAAATACTTAATTGATAATGAATCAGAATTGACATATAAAAGCTTATTAAATACTCCTTTATTTAAATTAGAAGAATTAGATTTAAATGAAAAAGAAATCAATTTTATAATATTTTTATTGGATAATATATTATTTATTGAATTACAAACATTTGGAAAAAATCCAGCTTCTAATTATGATACGTTTCCATATTCAAAGGAAGATTTATTAAAATTTGAAAGAGTTACTACTCTTGGAAGTAAATATTATAGAGAGATAAGAGAAAAACGCTAAAATAGCACAAAATTTTATCTCTCTCTCTACTCTTTTATGTATAAAATTAGGTATACTTTTTTTATCTCAATTTGAAAAAGTAAACGTGTGGGCTTTTTCCTCTTTAATTCTATTGAATATAGCTAATTTTAAATATATATACGCCTTAATATTAATCCATTTTAATTTTAGATTTTAATTTATTTAAAAATTTCATTAAATAATCTTGATACAAATGCAGTTTTTCTTCTGAAGGTATTTCAGCATTATGAACAATATTGTTTCTAATAGAATATAAATCTATTAATTTCTGATACTCTTCAATTTGAATTAAATTATTATCACGAGAAAGTTTTAGCAAATACGGTAGTTTAGGCTTTGTAAAATCATAAATTCCTTTGTCAGTATAATTATTTTTCAATAAAGATTCAATAATATTTAAATATGCTACGATTGAATATGGTTCTAGGTATTCTGGTAAGGGATATGTCAATATTTCTGGGTCTTTAACTTTTATATCAAATAGCCTTATGATTAAATCATTAGCTAATGTAAAATAAGCTTCAACTACATTTTTTTCAATTGTAATACCAATCCCTTCATGATAAAGATTATTTCTAATTTTATGATAAGATTCAATTGCATCAAGATCCTCATCGGATATATCTATTAAATTATGATCTTCAAGTGAATCAATTAAAGATGGGAATTTTTTTGTTGCATTATTAAGTTCATTTCGCCCTATACCTAAAGTTCTTCGATTCTTTATTAAATATGTTTTTATTGCTAGTTCAACAGCATTATCAATACTAATCATGGCTTGTCTTAAATCAAATTCATTTCCCTCTTTTAAATGACTTTTTGCATGATTTAAAAGCTCTAAAGATCCCTTTACCCATAAGAATTTGTTATTTTTCATTTAAATCTAATTTAATAATTTTAATGTTTTGTTTAATCATTCAATATTTATATTTAATTTTTAATTATATACTAATTTTTAATTTTAAATAATATAATTATTTGTTTTCATTAAATTTTGTATAGATATCTCTATTCTAATACATATACAAGTACGCTTTAAGTTTTTTATCGAAATTCGTAAAAATTATATTTTGAGCCTTCTCCTTTAAATATTTTGATTAGACCTTTTTTATCTTCTATATCATAATATATTGAAATCAAATATTATTTAGTCGGAATCAACAATTTTTAAAGAATCATAATTTATTAGATACTTAGCTCTCGTAGTTAAAATAAAATTTGTAAGCGATCTTTTAAGAAATTCAGATTCTACCTCTGAAAAAAGATGAACAAATGATATTTATCATGCAACAACTCCAACCATTGAGTTCTCACGGGAAGGACCCCGAACGGAGATCTAAGGAGAGTCTGAAGATGCTAGTAGAAAATTCAACAATAACATTGAAATAGTAAGTTTATGATGATTTAAATTTATTATAGAGAACTTCAAATACTGGTTTCATTGTATTGTACCAGTTTTCGTCGATTTCTGTACTTTCCATTTCTTTTTGAATATGAATATAGTTTCTGAAGTCCCGTAGATGAGTCTGAACAAGCTTCCATCTCATTTGTTCTTGAAAAATATCCTTTTCGATTGCGGTATTAATATAAGAGACAAAATTTTTTCCTTTATGAATATTCTCTTTTTCGCAATATCTTATTAATAGAAATTCCAATATCGCTCCCATCATTATCATACAAAATTTAAAATTTCTTTCGTATTCAAATTTTAATAAAAGATCTATATTCTGAGCTAATATTTCTTTTTCTTTCTCATCTATTAAATAGTCGTCAAAAATCCCCTTAGATATATCTAACTTTTCTTTTAATAATTTAGCTTGATATTCCCTGTATTGTTTATTCTCAATGAAACTGAGATCTATTTGAACAGCACTCAAATCTCTTTTTACCTTAAAAAGATATTCTTTAATTTTCTTTATTACCCCTTGTAATACTTCTAAGAATTGAGATTTATGAATATAATAAGTTAAGGGAGTTCCCCATATGTTTGTTGTCTCATATTTTGACCATTCGTTGAATGAATTATTAATAACCTCACTTATAGGCTTTAAATATTCTATTGTTTCTCTATATTCCCTTTCTGTGAACCAACTTGAAGGATGTTTGTATACAGTTGCATTGATCTTTCTATAAGAAGGGAGAGCCGCTCTATCTTTATACCCATTAAGCTCCCAATTTGCCCAAGCAAAAAAACCCCTATGATCATTTTTTTGAGCAATTTTAATTATACTATTTATATTTTTTATTAACTGTGTTGGATCATCAATAATTTCTTCTATTGAATTTATAATTTCTTCCGTTTTCCAAATATTACACCTTTTAATTAACATTTCATAGATTTTTTTTAAATATTCAGAACATTCAATTGCTATTGAAAAATTCAGTACTATAATATATTTACGGGATTTAGTGAAAATCTCCTCTGATAGCTAAATGTTAATCCTACACTTATTAATTTTTTGGAGTAAATTGATTTTCTAATAACAACTAAGTTAAATTCTTTTTAATGATAAATAATAATATTTTACCTCAAGCCTTTGAAACAATCATGCTGATGTTTGTTTTTGTAGATCTTATCGATATCATAATAACTTATCTCTTAGGAAAGAAGTTATTAAATCGCGAAATAAAATAGGAGAATATTATCTCTGGGATGGATAATAATGGGAAAAAGAAAAATCACATCAAAAACTGCGCGAATAATTCAATCATGATCAGAAAAGTCCGGTAAAAATTAAGATTTTTGGCAAGAGCTCAATGTGCTGCGGCTAGAAATGAAAGCAAAAAATGAAAAGGGTAAATTACAATTCCAAAAGAAATTCGGGAAGAAATAATAATTGTTAAGGGAGATAGACTTTATCTCGTTCTAGAGAAGATATTTGCTATGATCAAGAGTATAATTTTCCATTTATTTCTATAAATTTTTCAATTCTTTTCCGATGTAATAAATAAAAATTCCACTTATTGTTGCAGTTAATATTCCAGCTATTGCTGCTTTAAAAATCGGATTCTTAGTTTTATTTTTTATGATTTTATATATTATCTCCCCTACTGATATTCCTAAAGTGCTCCCTATACCTAAGGCTAATAATATTTCAGGCGAATCATATATGAGATGAGCAAAAGGGTCTCTTCTAGGATCAAATCTATCTTTATGAACTAAAAATTTATCAGTATATTCCAAAATGTGGATATTTGAATCACATCTATATTGCCTATAAGCACCATATAGATCTCCCAATATTGTTTCTTCGCACTCTTGAGGAACATTTTTCATAATTCTTTTTGAAATAGTAATATTTTCACCAAATCTTCTATTTTTCAACAACTTTTTTAATATATCTATATTCATCATATCTATTTATCTTCTTTCTTATTTTCATTCTTAGTTAATAGATATATTAATGCTGCAGCCGCTAAACCGATTATTGCTCCCAATGCGAAAGCTCCAACAGCTGTAAATACAACATTATTTTCTTCATATTCACATTTAGAACATTTTAAATTTTTATTGCTGAATTTGAAACCTTCTAATGGTTCCCCGCATTTTGGACATAGAGGCTTAATATCTGGGAGATTCTCAATGCCTTTTTTAACAAGTTCTTCTCTAGCCCTTTCGACTTGTTTATATTCTAAATTTGACAAACGAACTAATTTTTCTCGAATTGTTTATCACCAAGATACAATAATTATTTATAATATTTAAGTGTATCGCATTATATAATTACTGTTTACAGGTCTTAAAAATTATTAATAAAATTAGAAATGACAACCACAACTAAACTATCTTGGCATGAAGTAATGTCTAAAGTAAATCAAGTTATTACCAATTATATCCTTGATACCGAAGGAATGTGGAAAGAAAAGACGGTTAAAGGACAAGACACAATGGAAAACCAAATGCCCAGAGTAATAAAAAAAAAATAATAGAATTTAAACGAAATTATTTCGATTATATTTACTCTTCCAGTAATCCAAAAGATCTAAGGATGTTATCTTCTGCCTTTCTTAATGAATTAATAGCATTTCCAATATTTTTATAAGAATTATGGCTTTGTGTTTCAGCTTTTCTCAAATCTTCCGATATCCTTGAAAATTGTCCTTCAACAGTAAATTTAATATCTTCTAGATGGACAACAACTTCACTAATTTTTATTGACACATATTGACGTTCGATCAAAAATAATGTACTCATTAATCCACTTGTATTAACTGGAATTACTCTATTCTATTGTAACTCCATTAAGGTCTCATTCGTTATTGCTAAATAAACTGAATCTGGAATAAACATTAATGCGAAATTCATTGTTCCAACCGATGGATTGATATATTTTATAACTTCCCTCATTCTTTTAATTACTAATGAATTAGCCTTCTTCCTTTTATCTTTATCCAAAAAAATGAATTCACCTTCTCTTAATTCAGTTCTTGGAAAAATAGCTTCAGGTAAAGAAAATTTTGCGTCCATAGGCAGGACTCTTCTATCTGGCGGCATAAAAATCGCAAAATCTACTACTCCACATCCACTAATCTCATATTGATCCTTCCAAAAATCTTCGGGAAAGCTACTCAATATGAATTTGACAATGCCTTCACCCACTCTACCCTTAACAGATGGCTTCATTATAAGCATATCATAAAAATTCTGGAATTTTAGTTTCAAGTCTGCTTGTAAATCCTTAACAGCACTTACTTGTTCAAAAAGATTACTACTTAAAATCTGTATAGTTGATACCGTTCCATCCAATTTATTTGCAGAATCACTAATTTTATCAATGGATTGAAATCTTTTTTCAAGAATCTTATAGATTATCACTTGTATTATAATAATTAAGATAACAGAAAAAATACTTATTCCTAAAATGAGTTCCTCCAATATTTTACCCCCAAATCTTTAATTAAAATTGATGAAATTTGATTACAATTTTAAAATATAATAAAATCGCTTTTATAGTTTATTCAATCTAATGTCTTTTAAATAATAATTTGAATTTTCTCGATCTTTATGATTCTTTATTTTTTAAATTAATTTTTATGTTTTTTATTTAAATAGATTTAATTGAATAATCCATTAAAATCAATTTTAGAATTATGATATAGGAGGAGGATTTCAAAAATTAAATCAATAAATACTGAAAAAAAAAATCTGCTAAAATTTGAACAAGAAAAATTAATGGAAAGATATTCTAATATTTTAGATAAAATACCAAAAAAATGCAAAGAATGTAAAAGTAAAAAAATAGAGTATTGGGATGAAACAGAGGAAGAGATAATTTTTAGATGCCTAAATTGTAAAATTTTTTATACTCTTTCATTAAATAGGGAAAAATTATTAATTTTTTTTAATTTTTAGACAGAAATGCTATTTTTAACAATTTAGAAAAAAACGAAATTGAATACATATCTTTTTTTTTAACCATAAAGAATTGATATTTTTATCACTTTCATCTAAAATATTTATATTTTTAGCAATCATATCAATAAATGGGAAAATAACTAATATATAGGATAAAAATTTAAAAATTGGTGAAATAAAATTAGTATTTTCTTAAAAGCAAATGAAATTATATCAAAATCAATAGAAGTTCAATCGAATTTTCAATTCAAATCAAAATTACAAGTAACTAATCAAACAACGGGGACAACTAAACATGGAGATCCTTATCTTATCCTAACTTTAAGAGATATCACAAGTGAACTAAGAAGGGTAAATAAATGGATAAGTAGTGAAATGGAATTGGAATATTATCGTAAATTATTTGAAATTGGCAATATATTAGAAATTGACGGAACATTTAGTAAAGAATATGGTGGTATTTCCATCGATAAGGTGAGATAATTAAGTTTTACCGAAATTAATTTAGATGATTTTGTAATATCGCCAAAAATTGATGAGAAAGAATTAATAAAAGTCTTAAATGAAACCATCTCCAATATAAAAAATGAAAAGCTAAAATCATTATTGGAAATAATTTTTAATGATAATGATGTTAAAACTAAATTTATAGAATGTCCCTCTTCTGTAGAAAAACACCATCCGTATAAATATGGTAATTTAGAACACACAATCGGAATGATAAAAATATTTGAAAATTTAGAAGCATTTTATAACAGAAACACAAATCTTGATGTTGATCTAATTTATACCGGAATTATTTTACACGATATTGGCAAAATATATGAATATTATATTTATAATGGTATTCCAAAAACTAATCCTGAATATTCATTAATCGAACATCTTATTTTGGGAGATCAATTGGTTTTAAAATTCATAAAAGAAATTAGAGATTTTCCTAAAGATTTAGAAAATAGAATTAGACATCTAATTTTAAGTCATCATGGAAGAAAGGAATGGGGGTCTCCAATAGAGCCTCAATTTCCTGAAGCTGAAATTCTTCACTATTTGGATATGATAGATTCAAGGTTTAAATTAAACCCTTAATTTTTCCCTAAAGTTTCAAAGAATTTGATAAAAGAGATGTTATTATTATAATTTAAATTAAAGATAATCATAGTTTTATTGATTCATTTAATTTAGGAATTTGTACATTTATATCTTTAGAAATTAAATTAAAAAATTCTTTTGGATATTTAGTGGGAATTGGAATTAAATTCTCTGGATTTATTATTTCAATTGCTTTTTTTAAATCTTCTGTGAAACAATGTCCACTAGTATGAGCAAATTCCAGTTTTAAATTGCACATTTTTAACCAACTTAATAGCCGATTAAACGTAAATCCCATTTCTTCTGTAAAAGGCTCTGCTTTGCCA
>JAHLWE010000499.1 GCA_019058135.1 Promethearchaeota archaeon
ATAAAAAAAATTACACTCTACTCGATTAATATAAAAAGAATGAGGATCTAAAAAATATATCATAATAACTCACTAATAATGATTAGGCGAGGGGGAATTCGAATCCCCGATCTCTACGGTCTGCCCATTAATTAAAAATTAAAATAATTGTGAGCGTAGCGCACTAACCGGGCTGTGCTACTCGCCTATAAATAAAAAATTTATTATATAAAAAACAAATAAACCAAAAAAGATAAATTTGATTAATTTTTAAATTTAGTATTAACCTATTTGAGGTCTCATTTTTTGTCCACCCCTAATGAAGCAAGAAAATTACGTAAAAAATATAAAGATGTACAAAAAAAAATCAAAATAGGTTCAATTTTTCTTACAAGATTTGAAAAAGCAAGAATAGTAGGAGCTAGAGCTTTACAGATATCGTTTGGAGCGCCAATTCTTATTATTCGGCCCAAGGAAGTTATAGATCCAATCAAAATTGCTCAGTTAGAGCTAGAATCCGGTATCCTCCCCTTGACTTTACGTAGAAGACTTCCAAATCAAGAATATCAAGATATTCCCATAAACTGGCTAGTTATTAAGAAAAGTTAATCATTTCTTTTAAATTGATTATTTAAAACAAAATTACTGAACTCTGTATTTTCCTCTCTCTGTTAGGTAATAAACATCATTTTCTGCAATTCTTTCCTTGATCACATAACCTTTCTCTATTAAACCATTTAAAATTTTTAAAAGATCATCTTTTCTAAATGGTTCAATTCCTAAAGGAATTCTACTCTGATTTGCAATTATTGCTATGCGTCTCAAAAACATTCTTTTATCCATAATTGATTCAAGTATCGTCAACTCTTCGTTAGATAACTTTTCAAACTGATCATGCTCCAAAAGTCGATCTTTTAACACTTTAGATAAATCTTGAACATGTTCCCCAACTTCTTGTTTTTTAGTTTCAACATGAGATAATTTAACTAGATCTTTGGCTACTGGAATTTTTTTCTTTATTTCTTGATTTTCCTTCTCTTTCCTTGCTGTATTATCCATAAATCCATGTTTCTTTAATTTCTCTTTATCATTCTCTTTTTCATCTTTTTCAAAATAATGCAAATTTTTCAAACCTTTTAATAACAATTAAAAAATTGTAATTTTTATTATATTAAAATTATCTTAATTTTAAAAATTAAAAATATCTCTAATGAAAAAATATGAAAAAAAAAATAACATTGCCAAATGGATGTTCCATTATTATAAAACATGCAAACCGTGGAGATGTTGACGGTGTTTGGAAAAATTTTAATACTGTTGTAGATGAAGGAATCTATTTACCAATATTCGAAAAGGTGTGCGATATTGAAAAGGAATCGTGGTATGAAGATATAAAATTGGGAAGAGAATTATGTGTTGTGGCTCAGATTCCTAATGTAAAACCTCCAGATAATATCGCAGGGCAATGTGAAATCACAGATCCCGAATGGGATGCAGCGGCACATCATGTCGGAATTTTAGGAATCATTATAAGAGAAGATTTTAGGGGATTAGGACTTGGAGAGATATTAATTGATTATGCAATACGTGAGTCAAAAAAATTAAAAAATAAAACTAAAATTATTTTATCTTGTTTTTCAACTAATAAAATCGCATTATCTCTTTATAAAAAATTGGGTTTTGAAAAAATAGGGATTAGAAAAAAACAATTCTATATGAATGAACAATTTTATGATGAAGTTTTAATGGAAATTTTTATTGAAGATTATTTAAAGGATAAAGAAAAAAACCATTAAATAGATACAATTCATATTATGTAAATGAACTCATTATTCATATGATTAAAGAAATAACAGAATTAAGTTTTTTTAGGCTTCTATTATCGGTAGAGTAAAATAAAATTCAGCTCCTTTGTCTTTTCCTTTTGAAGTTCCCCATATTTTTCCACCATGTGCTTCCACAACTCCTTTTGAAATATAAAGCCCAAGTCCTAACCCCTTTTTTCTATTGATATGATCAGCACTCTCTTTCTCAATTACTTCAAATTTTTTGAATAATTTTCTAATATCATGAATATTAAACCCTTTACCGTCATTTCTAACTTTAAACAGAAATTGATTTTTAATCTTTTTGGCTGAGATATCGATATTACCACCATTCAAAGTGAATTTTACAGCATTTGAGAATAAATTAGAAAAGACTTCATAAATTCTATTGAGGTCAACTTTCAGATATAAATCTTTTTGAACATCTACAATAACATTAAGTTTTTTATCGTTTATTTGAAAACTTAGCTCTTCAACGCAATTTTCAATTATATCGTAGATATTTTTTTCCTCTCGGATTATTTCCATTTTTTTTGCATCAATTTTCATTACATCTAATAATTTCTCGATTAAAAGATTTAATCGCTGAGAATTTTTTTGAATAAGTAAGAGATCTTTCCTGATTTCAAAATCCAAATCTTTATAGTGAGTGAGAATATAATCTGTATATCCCGTGATAGAAACCATAGGTGTTTTCAAATCATGAGCTGCAATAGTAATAAAATCATTTTTTAACTCATCTAATCTCCTTAATTCAATATTTTGCTTTCTTAATTTTTCTTCAGATTTTCTTAATTTCTGCTCTGCCAACTTCAAGTTGCTAATATCATCAAAAGTTCCTAATACCTTGATGGTTTTTCCTTCTTGATCTAATGTTGGGACCAATTTAGATCTAAAGAACACAGACTTCCCCCATTTCGAAATGTAAGGTCGCTCAGAACTGATCTTTCGATTTTCCATTATGCACTTTTTATAATCAGTGGAAATTCCTGCCTTCATTAAAAGAGGAAAAGTTAAAAGATTAATCTTTTTAGTAGCTTCTTTAGAAGGAGACCCAAGGAGTTTAAGGGCACTTGTATTGACATTAAGAATGTTTCCATTGACATCACAAGTCAAGATTCCTATAGGTGCTTCATCAAAAAGTGTTCTATATTTTTCTTCTGATTCTTTTAATTCTTTTTCTGTTAATTTACGCTCAGTAATATCTCGTATGAAAATTGCCACTCTACTTTCAGAAAAATAGAGAAATCTTCCTTCATAATCTCGAATTTGACCTTTTATAAGAAGGCTATATTCTTTAATTTGTGGTTTTTTCGTGATAATTGTTTTTGACACCATCTCTGTAATCATTTTTCTAAGATTGGGTGGTAAAATTTCATTCATTTTTTTATTAAGAAACTCTTCAGGAGGAGCATAAAAGTCCTCTCTTTTTCCACGATAATCTATTATTACTGTGTTTTTATCAACAAGAAAAAATAAGTCTGGAATTGATTCAAAAATTTGCCTGAATTTTTTTTCAGACTTTTCCAATTCTTTAGTCCTTTCAATTACCTTATACTCCAATTCTCTATTTAATTTTTTTAATTCCTTCTCAGCTACTTTCCTTTCTGTGATATCCTGAAGAATAACTTGGATATACTTTTTACTACCTAAATTCACTAAAGAACTATGTAAATTCATCCATACTAAAGAACCATCTTTAATATAACAAGGAATTTCGATAGGAGGCGGATTTATACCTTCAAGGATCCTCTTATTTCTGTCTTCGAAAAAGGTTTCAAGTTCAGATACCTTAAATACTGGTAAAATTTCTTTATAATTTTTACTAACAATCTCTTCTTTTTTAATTCCATATAATTTCTCAATAGTAGAATTACATTCCATAATATTTCCTTTTGTATCCGCTAATAAAATTGAAAAAGGTGAATTTTCAAACAAATGTCTATATTTTTCCTCAGATTCTTTTAATTGTTGTTCAGCTCTTTTTTTTTCTGTGATATTTTCCGTATGAACTAACACTAAATCGGGTGGAACAAAAGCGTAATTTACAAAAAGATATTTCCTTTTATTTGTACTTTTATAATAATAGTATAACTCTCGAGAAAAGTTTAATTTCTCTTCAAAACATCGATATAATTCTTCTAAAATTGTTGGTTGATCACTATATAATTCAGAGGCTTTAATTCCTAAATAATTTTTGATTTTGCCATCAGTTATTCGCTCCGAAGCAATATTATAATCAATTAAAATGAGATCATCATCTTCCTTTTGCCATGTGTAAGTAGGGATAGGAATTCCCTTGTAGAGTGCTTTAAATTTTTTTTCAGATTCTTTTAACTTTTGCTCCGCCTGCTTGCGCTCGCTGATATCTCTGGCAATACCACAAAGACCAAAAATATTGCCATTAGAGTCCTTAAGCGGCACCTTGATTGTATGAAAAGTATGAGGGATTCCATGAATAGGTTTCGTTGGTTCTTCTTCAATGATTTCTCCTTTAATAACACATCTGTCTATTTCCATCACATGTTTTCCTGCATCTTCTCCAAATAAGTCGATATCTGTTTTGTTTTTTAAATCTTCTGCTGGTACCCCAAATATCTCCTCCATTGCTGGGTTTACTTGAATATATTGCAATGAGCGATTCTTAATGAATATACAATCTTTAGCTGTCTCGAAAACTGCTCGGAACATCTCTTCACTTTTACGTAATTTTTCTTCTATATTTTTGCGTTCAGTGATGTCTCTAGCAATTAATAATCCTTTTTTATTCCCATCATTATCTATAAATGTACTTCCTTTAACTTCAAGCCAAATCCAATGTCCCTTTTTGTGTTTAACTCTAAATATTTCCGTTCCTTCCCCAGTTTTAAATCCCATCCTTAAAGATTTAATAGTATGCTCAATATCATCATGATGGAGTAAATCTATTGAATTTCTCCCGATTAATTCTTCCTTTTTGTATCCTAATAATTTTTGAGTGATTTGCTCATTCATATATTCAATATCAAAATTTTCATTGATAACAATAAATAAGTCATTTGCATTTTCTGAAATCAATCGATATTTTTCTTCGGATTGTTTCAAATTCTGTGTTCTTTCATCAACTATTTGCTCTAATTCAATATTTAATTCTTTTAACCTTTTTTCAGATTCTTTTAATGCTTGTTCTGCTTTCTTTTTATCAGTGATGTCTATTAGAGTAATAAAATCTGCGGGTTTTCCTTGATACAAGATTGATTTTGAATATACATCGACCCATTTTAACTTTCCAGACTTTGTGAATATTCTACAAGAATACTGTGTTGCAACGTCTGTTTCTCCTGCTTGTTTCTTTTTTGCTTGTTCCATTATAAATGGTAAATCATCTGGATGGATTAACTTAGTAAAATCGTTCATTGACCATCCTATTATTTCTTGAGGAGTATATTCACCAATTTTTTCTACAGCTTCATTTACATATTTCAAAACATTATCTTGGAGGATAATTATACCCATTAATAATTGTTCAGTAATTGTCCTGAATTTTGATTCTGATTCTTTAAGCTTATTCTCCGCTTTCTTTCTTTCGGTGATGTTATTTGCAATACCTAAAATTCCGTAGATTTTTCCTTTTTTTTTTAGTGGAATTCCATAGGTCTCAACATATATGGAATTACCATCTTTTGTTTTAAGTTTAAATTCACTACGTTTAGATTGCTTTCCCTTTTCTTTAAGATCTTTGATAATATTTAATACATTAACTATTTGATTTTTATCAATTAAATTTTTAAAGGATAGATTTGGAATATCATCTCTTTTATATCCAAGTGTTTCTAATGCAATATCATTTGCATCAAAAAAATTTCCCCTTAGATCATGAGCATAGATTAAATCTAAGGAATTATCAAATAGTGCTTTAAATTCTTTTCTAATCTTAGTTTCATCAATTAACATTTATATTCTCAATCATTTTTTATAATATTTTTGATTAAATTTTAGCTCTATATTCTTAAGAGATACGATTATTTTATTATTTTAATGCTATCCTTTGTATTTGAATCATTAAAAATACATTTAATTATATTATGAAAAATTAAATTATGTAGAATAAGTATGAATAAATTATTTAAATCCAAATTAAGAATTAGTGATTACATTGATGAGATTTGTCCTGAAAAAATATTCATTTTTAATGAACCATCTATAAACTAAAAAAAATATTTAATAATTAATAATTCTGCTTTTAGAGTTCTGTTAAGCGGAATTAGAATGGCTCCCAAAACTTCAATAACTGAATTATTAAGATAAGCGAGGATAATAACTCTAAAATCTATGATTTTGAAGTATGAATTTTAAAATAAAAAAAGGTAGGAAAAAAAAGAGTTATTTTCGATTTTTTAGAAACAACGATGTATTACCTGAGGACCCATCTCTTTATATTCACGCCTAGTCACCCACATTCTATGGAATGTTTTTAGAGATGCGAGAATGGAACCACCAATCCATACACTGTACATCCGCTCTGGAGGAGCTATAATTTTAACGTCAACGCTTTCAGGAATTTGTTCTTTTATCTCCTTGGTCAATCGTTCTTTTAACCCTGGATACATAGTAGAACCGCCAGAAAGAACGATATTTCCATAGAGATCTCTTCTTAAATCGACATCACATTCAGAAATTGAACTTACAATAATATCATCCATGGGCTCCAATTCTTTACCAATCACGGATGGGTTAAACATGCATTCAGGTGCTAGGAATCTCTCAACTCCAACATTAATTGTTTCACCATCGGGTAACATATAGGATTTTTCCATACCTGCTACTTTCTTAGAAAGCATCATTTCCTTTTCCGGATCGACAGCTACATAGCATAATTTCTCTTTAATGTCTCGTACAATTTCTTTTTCAGCTGAAGTAGTAAATGCATAACCTTTTTGTCTTAGTAATCTTTGTAGGTAATTTGTAATATCTCTACCTGCAAGATCAATTCTTTGAATTGCATGGCTTAATGCGAATCCCTCGAATATTGGGACAACGTGTGAAACACCATCTCCAATATCTATAACGCATCCAGTTGTACGACCAGAGGCGTATAGAGATAGTACTGCTTGCATAGCAACATATAACGCAGGAACATTAAAGGTTTCAAACATAATTTCAGCCATTTTTTCTCTATTTGGTCTTGGGTTTAATGGTGCTTCGGTTAAAAGTACTGGATGCTCACTAGGATCGATACGAAGATCTGTATAAAAGGTATAATGCCATATTTTTTCCATAGCGGTCCAATCTTCTATAATGCCGTGCTCGACAGGAAACATTAATTTGAGGACACCTTTGAGTTGTAATGCTTCTTCCCCAATATAATACTCTCTAGTATAGTGCTCTACATCCGTCATTATACTTTCATATTTAGGATATCCTATAAGCGTTGGAAACACGGATCGTGGCTGATCTTCTCCAGCAAAACCATTCTTTGAAATACCAGTTCCATTATCTACGACCAAGGCTTTAGCGGAAAGAAAATCTTCTTCGGACATTGTATTTTACCAATTTATTTTAATTTAATATTTATTTTTATTGTTAATATAAAATTACATATATTTTTGGCTTTATAA
>JAHLWE010000500.1 GCA_019058135.1 Promethearchaeota archaeon
AATCTGCCTTTTTGAAGAGTAAAGCTTATTTCCAACAATTCTTCCCTTAATTTTATTATTTCTGATCAATTCGAAAATTTTACTCTTTAGAATTTTGTTATCCATATTAAATTTAGTTGCTATAAGCTCAATTGAAATAGGATTCATAATTTCTAAAAATTTATTTAATCGCCCAATAAATAAATGATCTTGAGTTGTGATATTAAAATTTTTTAACTTTTTTTCTAATATATTTTTAGAATTACTCCAATTTTCTAAATAAGGTCTGAATTGACTTATCACAGGTTCTTGGTATTTAAATTGCTTATTTTCAAAGATCAAATGATTAAGTTCATAATCAATATCTTGAATAAATTTTTTTATTCTTTCTGAAGTTAATTTTTGAATATTTGTTATTTTTTCAAAATCACTACTTTTAAGGAGTGTTTGAACTTTAATATGAAGATCTTCGAATTTTGAATAAAATTCGTTAATTTTCTCAATTGCTTGAGAAGTTATATTTTGAATTTGATGTTCAATAAGTTGAGATGCTATTAAAGAATTTAGGAAAACATTTGAAAATTTACTTTTAATATTTATTTCACTAACAGGCATCTCTTGTTTAACATCTTTCTTATCTAGATTGGTAACTATATCCTTAAAAGCCAATAAATTCTCATTTATATTATATAATTCTTTTTGGACGTCTAATTTAACATCAATCCATTGGATTATTAAATCCTTAAATAAATCCTTAAATTCAAGATTTTCTAACATCATCTGCCCAATTTCAGATTCAAATTTGAACAGTTTAGAACGGACTGCTGTGATTTGATTAAATTTTTCCTTTAAATCAGAGGAGTGAAATGAAGATAAATCCTTATGAGTTTTTATTATATTATTTAATTTTTTATCGAAATCCTTTATGAGATCAAATTCAATTGATAAGATCTTAATGCGATTTTCAATAGTTTTTATTTTATCATTTAGTTTTAATTTATAATTATCTTTTTTCTTCTCTAATTTCTTAAACTCATATTCTTTTATTATGCTAATTTCTTCAATTAGTTGAATTTTAATATCCTCCCATTCTTCCAAGATATCAACAACAAGATGTTTCACATTAAAAGATTTAATATCATTATCAAAATCATCTAATTGCTTAAGAAAATCTTTAAAACTCTCATTTAACTCGATTTCGGCTTTATCAAATTGGAGGTTCCTAATATAAGAACTTATTGTTTCTCTAAACTCACTTGGATAATTAGTAAATCTTAAAAAATTATAATTAAAAAACTCAACATCCTGTTGGACTTTATCAATTTCAGTATCAAGATTTTCATAAGCATCTTTTAATTGGAGCAAATTAATTTCAATTTCTTCTTTTACTTCTACGTCTTTTTCTTTTAAAAGTTTTTTTTTTAATTCAGAACCAATTAAAACGTAAATTTTCTCGCTTTTTAAAATTAATGCAATATCGGTTAAGAGATTAACAGAATTCTTACGTCTTCTCCACAGTTTTGACTCAAATTTATTGAATAATTTTAAAATTTCATTTTCAATATC
Source organism: Promethearchaeota archaeon (assembly GCA_019058135.1). Taxonomy (GTDB): domain Archaea; phylum Asgardarchaeota; class Lokiarchaeia; order Sigyniarchaeales; family SOKP01; genus 6H3-1. The sequence continues at coordinate 1,546 of JAHLWE010000500.1, forward strand.
ATTTTCATTTTCATCATATAAATTAGTTAAAACCCTGGAGATTGTAGTTCTTATTTTTAGTAAAGGATTGTTTAATTCTTCAAAAATGTAAATAGATACATTTTCAATATTTTCTTGTGCTAAATAAAGCAGGGTTTCTTCAATATTGTTTCTTAATTCAATATTATCAGTATCCAACTTGGTTATTAAATTGGAAAATATTTCATCAAAATGGATTTTTGCAATCTTTATAAGTGAATTTATTGTTTTAGATTGAATAACATGGCTATGATCTCCTAATAAATTGATTAATTGTGGAATTAGATCTTTAATTTCTGAGGAATATTTATTACAGATTTCCCCAATAATGTCAATAATAGTTTCTCTAACTCGCCAATCATTATCCTTTAATAAATTCTGAACTAATTCAAAAAATTCTTCCTTAGGTATAATAGATGAAAACCCTAAAAGTTTGAAAATTTTTCCAGCAAATTCTCTTATTTCTTCGTTTTCCTCTCTAAAATTATTTACGACACTTTTTATAAGAGCATCGGTTTTTTTGATTTTAGAAGGATTTTCGGTTAATATCTTAACTATTCTTTTTGATGTTAATAATTTTACCCTCCATTCTACATCATTCAATTTTGTTATGAAATCAGAGCCAATTTCTGATAAATCTAAATGAGTAGAATTAATCAATGTCCCTAAAATTTTAACACTTAAACTTCTTACAAAAGAATCCTTATCCCATAATCTTTCTTTAATGGGATCAAGTAAATCTAAAAGATCATTGGGTCGATATATACTAATCTTATAAAGAATTTCTAATGCAACTAGCCTTATCCATTCATCAGGATAGTTGATAAATGGTTCAATTTCTCTTATAATTTTAGAAACTACAGAAGGATTCTTGTCGCAAATTAAGTTGAGCAGTTCTAAAGATTTATATGTAGTATCTTTGTCTGATTTAGATTCTGCATAATTAATTAAATCAATAAGATCATCAGTAGCATTTTCATATTTCTTTTGTCCTATTTTTATAGCAATTTTTCCGTACTCAACCATTTTGTATTCCAGTCTTTCTTTAGTTGTAATAAGGCGACAAAATTTAATCAGTTGTTTTTCTATAAACATAACAAAAATATTGATTTATATAATTATTTTAAATGGTTTTATAACGAAATTCAATTTCAAAAAAGGATATTTTCTAATATAATCCATTAAAACTAAAAAAATTTATATGGCTAGAAAATCAATAAGTATTTTTATTTAAAAGGAAATCATTCATTCTTTAATTTACTTCTTCAAGATTTGAAAATAACTTATAACTCAATTCGTATTTAATTTTAATACGATGAATTATTATTATTTTTATAAACTTTAATTTAATAACAAGAATAAAATTATTGAAATCTTGGGAAGGTAGTCTAGCTTGGTATGATACTATAAAGATAATCTTTTTAGCGAAAAACTAGCTTTGGGAGTTAGTGATCGGGGTAGAATTCCCATTTCGGGAATTTTCCGAAAGTTCGAATCCCTCCCTTCCCATTTTTCACAAATTTTTCTAAAAACTTTAGAATAAAAGCAAATATCCTAATAGAAAAAAAGATATTCATTTATAATTATACTGTGGAATTTTTTACTCAATGAAAAAAGAACTAATTATAATAAAATTAAACCCAATAATAGACACGATTATTGAGAATCTTCAGTTAGATTTAATACAATTATTTAACGGAATTTTTGAAGATATACATATTATCGAGAATTCTAAAGGGATTTTAAAAAAATATTACAATAAACATAGAAATCAG
>JAHLWE010000501.1 GCA_019058135.1 Promethearchaeota archaeon
CTGCATTCATGACAGATACTAAGCGCAAAATCTTGAAGGTTTGCTATATTAATTTGTTTCTTGGAAATAAATCTGGCGCCTGCGACAGAAGATCCACAAGGTGATGATCGATTCACTTTAATATTTTGAATAAGACCATCCTTTTCGATATTTAGCTCATATACAGTTTTGCCAAAATATTTTGCATATTCATCTATTTCTGGAATTCCTGTATTAGGTTCTAAAGAACACATAGTACGAGGACCCACGACTTTGGAATTTATCGCTTTAGCCTGCTTGAGCAGTCCTAAACCTGGCAAAACGCCTAAGATTAAGGGTTTCTTAAGCCGTGCTATTTCCAAAATTATATCAGGATGTCGTACATAAGAGATATATAAATCGCAAATGGGAATATTAAGTTCTATATCATCATCTAACATTACACTAGAAGGGATATCTGGAACTAGTATCCACTTAGTTTCCAAAATTCTATTTATGTTCTCGAAAGCACGTTCTCCATACTTACCATCGGAAATTATACCAATTAATATGATACATCACCCACATTTAATTTATCGCTGTTTATCTAATTCATCGACTTTTTTAGCTATTTCTTCAGCAATAATTTCTGCTAATTTGAGGCCATCTTTTCCTAAATCTTCACGAGATTTTGGTTTAAACTCGGGATGTGCTTTCATTATCTCATCAACTCGAATTGTTGCGGCTACTGGTCCGCTATAACGCTCAACTGCGATTTTTGAACATAGTTCTTCACAGCCTTCAATGGTAATCGTCGGATGTTCTTTTGCAAAATTGCGTTCTTGCTGACCTCCGTGCCTCTCTAATCCACCCGCTGCAAATAACGGCTGACATAACACAATTGTATCATGAGGTTTTAACTTTTTTACCACTATTCTTGCAGCTGCACGGCTTAAAGTTCCACCTAATAATTTTTCTCCACTACATGCTATGATACCTACTTTCTTTTTCATATAGTTATTCCACCTCCACCTTATTTTCAAGCAATTCATTTATTTTTTCAGCAACTTTTTCAGCCAATTTTTTTGATAATTCCTTAGTATTTTCACCAATGGGAATTATATAAGGTTCTGGTTTTAAATCACGGTTTTCTTTTACGATATCGGTAGTCATAAATTGCGCATCTACTCTTCCCACTTTATCCATTATATTATTGTAGGAACATTTCAAAGGGCATCCATCGATTGATATTATTTTATTCTCCTTTAATGCTTCAATTACTTCCTTTTTACCTTTCACGATCAGTGGTAGGCACTCTAAATCTGCCTTATCTTTCGCTAATTCATTGACAACAATATAAGCAGTTTCTCTGCCTATACTTCCAAAAACTTTTCCAATTCCGCTACACGGAATAACATATCCTTTTTTTTTGCTCATTTTATTTCCTCCTAATTTTTGAAATCCATTTCTTCCTTTTCTTTCGTTATTGTTTCTTTCATATATTTAAAATATCCAGAACCATCCATTAGGAGCTCCCAATCCTCATCGAAATTCTTCAGTTCTAATTCAGCAAACCAACCCTTTCGATAAGGGTCTTGGTTCATCCATTCTGGGTGTTCTTTTAGATCCTTATTTACTGAAATTATTCTACCCGAACATGGCGAAATTAGATCTAATACTGTTTTAACAGACTCAAAGCTTCCTACATCGTCGAACTGTTCAATTTCTGTTCCTACTTTAGGTAATTCAACAAACATGATATCACTCACTCTATTCTGCAAATAATCAGAAATTCCAATCAATGCCGTATTGCCATTTGGTTTAACCCAGCAATCGTTTTCATTGAAGAAATAACCATCTTTTGGGACTTGAAAATAATACTTATCAACAGTTATTTCATAAAAATCAAATTCTTCTAGCTTTTTCTCAATAGATATCTCATCGTATTCGCTCGCTTTCAATTCTTTGATTATTTCTATGGATATTTTTTCAGCTAATTTCTGCCCATTTTCATTTAATTCTAAATTTGTCCCAGGTTTTATCTTAAACTGTTTTGACATAGCTGGGATAAATATACGCTTAAATATTTTTTGATTTCTCTCATCAACCAATTTAGTAGCGCACCTCGTCATGCATCCATCAATAATAACGATATTAGATTCCTTTAGTATCGTTTCGTACCTTTCATCGCTAGTATTAAGTAATACAGGACAGATTAAGTTCATTTCTGGCTCTTTTTCGATCAACTTAAGCGCTACAGTCCTAGCAACAACTCCTAATGATTTATCTATGCCGTTGCAGGGTAATACGCATAGTTTTTTATCCATTTAACAACACTCTTATTTGTTTTCACTTCTAAATTTTTTTATAAGTTTAGTAATCTCTCGTTTATTTGGAAACGACAATGCATCGGGAGCGCATGTCTTAGCGCACGTTCGACAAAAAACTACGCAATTATACTGGTTCTTGACGATTAATTTCTTTTCCTCGCCTTCGATACGAGCATAGACATCGTGAGGGCAAAATTTATCGCATTCCATGCAAAAATTACATTTAACGTAATCAATAGTGGGCCACCACGGGATTTTTTTTCTAGGAACCCCCATGAAGGTTTCTTTTTCTGGGTCATAGCTTTCACTCATTGTTCTATTATTCCTCCTCTAATTTCTCTAATGTTTTTTCTACTAAATCAACGGCTTGGTCAGTTGTCATCTCACGAATATCTAAAGGAATTAAATCTTTTTTAACATCAAGCCCAACCTTTTTAAATGCGTCCCTAAATAGTTTGTATTGCATGTTTGGGGCGCACCCGCCAATTAAATATTTCCTCCCAGGTTGTAAAAAATCGTCAAAAAACCTATCTCCATCTTCTTCACATAATTGTGGATGGATAAATCCGTATTCGACTGGTAATTCTACGCGTACGCGATTTATAAAATCCCAAATGTCTATCTTTGCAAAACCTGGACACTTTCCAGTGCATACGCACATTATAAACCCAATATCTTTCTTTTCAACATTCATTTTTTGTTCTACATAAACCATATTTAAATTTTTTTTTTAGTATATACACAATATTTATATATTAAGATGGTTTATAAATTTATGTCTATTGATGCATAAATACATAAATGCAAATATTAAATTACAATAGAATATAATGGAGTTAGAAAAACTTAGATTAAATATTTTAAAAGCTTTAACCGATGAAACCAGGTTAACTCTATTAGATTTATTTAGGCACGGTGAGGAGATATGCGTTTGCGATATTGAGAAAACTTTTAATAAGTCTCAATCAACTTTATCGAGACATCTTAGAACGTTAACGGAGGCAGACATACTGGTTTCAAGAAAAGAAGGGGTTAAAAAACTATTTAAAGTGAAAGATCCTCAAATTTTTAAACTAATTGCATTAATTGATAACCTAATAAAAAGAAACAAGAAATTTAAAAAAATTGTGGAAATTCAAGACCAAATATAAAAGAGTTGTTAGAAATTACACCCTCTAAAGACGAGAAAGAAATTACGGATAAATTAAAAGTAAATATTTATGTCCCTTTGGTTGTATGTGCGTGTCAATGGGAGCGGTTTATGAACTCTGTCTTTACTGCCATGCAGCCATATATGAAAAAAATTAAATTTCAAACTAAAAATTTAGATTCTGAAGAAGCTCGTAAATTAAATTTGCGAGGAAATAGTGTTGTTGTTGAGGAAAAAGAAATTTTTACATCTCCATTTCTATTCAAACAAAAATTACCTGAACTTTTGAAAGAAAAAGGCATAATATAGTAACAAAATTTGATGAATACTAATGACAGAAATGAAAACTCCTGAAAAAAATATTATCTTAATACCTTGCTCAGGATCTGAATATAATGGGGAATTAGCACGCAAAATTGCATTAAACTTAGAAATGAATGATTCAATCTCAAATTTTAGTGAATTTTTTTGCTCAACTTTTTTTTTAAGAAATTATATACTTAAGAAAGAAAATCTTTTTGAAATGACTAAACAACGATTATCCTCAAATTTCATAATAATAATTGATGGTTGTAGAACATCATGTATGGTTCAGATCTTAAAAGCTCTTGACATAAAACCCGATTTAGTAATTAACCTTCAACAATTCGTTCCTAAACCAGATTTAGATTTAAATGATCCTAACGCTTTTCAGAAAATCCCTAAGGCAAACGATGTGAATCAGGAGGAAGTTGAAAAAATTTCGAATTATATCTTGGATAAATTACGAGAAAAGAATTTTAATGGTTTGAACTTAAAAGAATAATATAAAAGGTAAAAGTTCAAATATTAAGTAATTTTTAAAACTAATCAATTTCCTTTTTAATTTGATAATGAGTAAATTTACCACTTTTTATTCCTTCAATCAAATTTGCGTGTTCTAAAATTTTTACATGATGTGAAATCGTTGGTTGTGCTAAATCTAAAATTACATCTAATTCACAAATACACATTTCTTTTCTCTTTATTAAATTATAAATTAAATATCTAGACTTATGTCCAAGCGCTTTGTGATAATTGACTTTCTCTTTAAAATTAACAGTAGATAAGACATCCTCTTTCTTTTTCTTTAAACCCATAATATATTCATTTACATCTACATTAAGACCAATACATTCAATTAACTTTTTAATTTCTTCAAATTTTTTTTTTTTCATAATCTTAGTATATTAATTTTTAATTAATTATTAAATTAGATAGATAGATTTAAATATATCTATTTATTAAATAATTTAAATTTATTAAATCAATATTAATTAAATCTAAAAAGGAAAACATGGAAGAAAAAAAAATTGACAGAAATTGAGGTGGGACTTGTGGCGGATGAAGAAATTAGTAAAGAAAAACCAAAAGGGATCAGTTTTTTCGAGAAATTACTTCCTATTTGGATCGCATTATGCATGTTATTAGGGATCTTACTATCGCAGTTCTTTCCTGGAATAGGTGAGACGATTGATTCTTGGCAAATTGGTGGGATTTCTATACCTATTGGTATCTGCCTTTTTCTTATGATGTATCCAGCAATGTTAAATCTCCAAGTATCTGAGCTGAAAAAATTGGGAAATAATCCCAAACCTATAATATTAACGTTATTATCCAATTGGATTGTAGCTCCTTTAGTGGGTGCTGCAGTGGCAATCTTATTCCTAAGAGTAAATGAACAACTCGTTTTAGCTGTTCTTTTACTTAGCAGTAGTCCATGTACTGCTATGGTATTAGTATGGGGTTGGATGGCAAAAGGAAATCAAGAACAAAATGTAGTTACAACTAGCTTAAATACGGTCACTATTATTTTTTTGTATATACCTGTTGTAACTCTTCTAGTATTTCTAGCAAATATTACTTTAGAGAAAAAAATTCCTTTAGATCCGATGACCTTATTGATTTCTTTAGCTGTATTTATTGGGCTACCACTATTGTTAGGGATAATAACTAAGAAAGCTTTAACTAAAACAAAAGGAGAGGTGTGGTTTAACACTAAGTATAAACCCGCTGTATCGACAGTAGCAATAATTGCATTGCTGATGACTTTAGTTGTATTATTTTCATTAAACGGCGAAGTCCTTGTAGGAAACCCAGATTTATTGTTATTAATTACTATCCCCCTCTTAGTTGGATTTGCTATCGTTGTTGGTTACAATATATTAATCACCAAACTGTTAAAATTGAACTATCGTTATGCAATAATTACAATAATTATTGGCTCTTCGAGCCATTTTGAGATTGCTATTGCCGTTGCTGTTGCGATGTATGGAGTTGGTTCAATTGCGGCGTTAGGTACTACAATGGGGTTATTCTGGGAAGTTCCTGTGATGCTGTGTCTGGTATATTTAGGGAGATTTTTAGGAAGGCGTGGTTTTTGGGAAGGATATGAAGAAGCCATCAGCAAATATAAATAACTTAAAAAGATAAATGAAAAAAACACACACTATCAGACTTTAAATCTTAAATTTTAAATAACTTTTTTGTTATTAAATTATTTTATTAAAAAAAAAAGGTGGTGAAAAATTAAAAAAATTGAATTTACAATTTTTGCACCTGTAAAAGGGCTCAATGAAGGTAAAAAATATGAGGTATTAGTAAAGGACGACGCTATATTTATTGAAGCATTAGCTATTGTGGATAAATATGTTTTAGAAAATCCAGAAAATTCTCCATTCCCTTTATATGAGGGCTATATTAAAACTTATCTACAATTATTCTGGAATCCACAAAAAAATGAGATATACGACGACTGCGCTGTGAATGCTTATGGACCTAATAGACAGTTTATGCCTCTTCGGGACGATTTAGACTTCAATTTGTATCCAGATAGTGAGATCAAACTACATCCTGATGCTGGATGTTGATGAGAAAAGGTTAAACAGCGATTAGATATGGGTTCACTTAAAAAGACCATTATAAAAAAATTCGGAAAGGAAAACGAATATTTTGCCCATTATTTTAAAAGGTTTATAAAGTAGATTTAATTTGGATGATATCTTTCAGTAAATGTTAGTGAAAGATTGACAAAAGGGTTGCACCCTCTATAAAATTTAGTGTCTTTTTTTAAAAAATTAGGTATTGACGATAGAATTAATTTATTTTTAAAGATGTCTTGTTTTATAAAAAAATTACATTCTTATGAAAAATCAAATTATTTACTTACATCAGTTTTACTTAATCTTACTTTATTATTTCCTTTTCTGTTAATTTTTCTAAAATATAATTCAAAATCTTTTCAAATTTCTCTTTTTTCACATTGCATAATTGAGAATGATATTTGAATGATTGTGGATCGTTTAGATTTAAACATGACTTAGGTTCAAAATTGTTGAGGATTAATTATTAAATCAGGTATAATATTGAGAACTCTTAAGATTTTAACGCTATACGAAAATCTAAAGTAATTATGACGGTTATTCCCGGTTATTCACCAAAATATAAAATTCCATAAAATGATTTAATCTACAAACAGTTTTCATTTAGTCCCGATAAAATAGTGATGATGAAATTTAAATAAAAGGTAACAACCCAGGAATACCAAAAGCCGATAAAATTAATTCAAATCCAATATATATTAAGATAATTGTAAATATTTTTTGAATTTTTGAACCAATCTTAATTAGTTTAATAAAAAATCTTTGTTTTATTTTTCCTATTGAAGCACCTATTATTAAATATGGAATCATCATGCCTAACGCGTAAAAGAAAAATAAAAACATACCTACTGTAAAACTTTCTTGATTCGAAGCAATTGTAACGATTGCCAAATAAATAGGTGTAATACATCCAATCCAAGTTGAACCCAGAGAAAATCCAAGAATAAATGCTCCACTATAACCCACATATTTCATTGTTTCATCATCTAATTCTAAAATATTAAATTCTTCAGTATTTTCACTTAATTTAGAGGAATTCAAATTCTTATTTTTGATATTAGATTTTTGAGATGATTTATAAAAGGGAGTTTTTCGTGTAAATTGTTTTGCAGTGAAGAGATAGATTGCCAAACATATTATTATAATACCTGAGAATAATTTTAACCAAAATGTAAATCTAATAAAACCAGAAATAACTATAAACAAGGCAGCGATTATCGAAAACATACAACAAAACCCTAATGAAAAGAAAAAACTCATTAGAGTGCTTTTTTTGGTCGAATTTGCCTGGTTGCCAAGATAAGCAATAAACGATGGTAATATTGCTAGATTACATGGCGTTAAAAAAGAAACTATTCCACCACTTATTGCCAATAAAAATAAAATTATATCAGCCATTATTTAAATCTCTCCTTTTTCCATATACATTAAAAATATTCTTTAATTATAATAATGTATCAATTTCCTCTTTTATATTATCATAACTTCCTTGATCGGGACCAATTATTTTTTTTTCAATATTACCATTTTTGTCCAAAATTATTACTGTAGGGAGGTATGCAATGCTGAAATAGCTACTATATGAGCGAGAAATATCATCCCGAACGATATCCCAATTTGGGTTATAATCATTTTTCCAAATAATTAAATCGTTATATGAATATGTGGGGTCAGTAGCAATAAGAATAATTAATACCTTACTATTTGAATAATAATTATCAATATCGACTAAAATACTAGCTTCAATATCGCAAGGGTAACAATTTAAGCCAAAAAAAAATAAAATAATAACTTTTCCTTCATGATCTGCTAATTTAATTGTATCCCCTTCAATCGTCGTAAAAGTTAAATCTGTTTGATACAAATTAGGAATCTCATTTTGTTGATTATCACTATTATTTCCACTGTCATCATCAACTCCTCCAGCCGCCAGTTCATTCTCGTTTCCAACTAAATAAAAAATAGATATTACTACAATCGACAATATAACAATAACCCCAATTATTGGGGCATAATGAGTAAAACTCCTAAAATTTCTTTTCCTTTTTTGAGTTGCGATTCTTTTTTGTCTTCTTCTTTTAGTATCCCTTGCTTCTTTTGGATTATATTTTGGCATATTTTATGGAAATCCCCCATGTAAATATTTTTTTAAATTACTTTATTTACCAATTTTGCAAAGGTTTTTTATAATTGGTTCAGCATTTTCAATAATCAACTCTTTTTTAAGAAAGCCAGCAAAATCTAAATAATATTCAGTCAATTGTCCATAAATTTGGATAAATTTTTCTGATAAAAAAATAGTCAATTTTTCAGAAGATATACTTTCAAAATTATTATATTCGTTTAAATCTGTGCTTTCTATTATTTTTATTTTTGGTTCATAAATTTGAACGCATTTTTCTTCAATAAAATTAATATCGATGATTAAATTAGAGATCTTATTTTTTTTTATGAATTCTTGAGATTTTTTGGATAATATAATTGACATTTTTTATCCCAATAAATTAATAGGATATAAAAAAGTAAATATGAATTTAAATTCTTCGATTTATATCTCATAACTATTTTTATTTTAAAAGCGATTGGAAATTTTACTAATTATTTTGAGAGTCTGAAAAAACCTATATAATTTGGATGATATCTTTCAAAAAATATTAGTGAAAGATTGACAAAAAGGTTGCGCCCTGTAATTATTCAAAAAAATTAAGTAAGAATTTAATAAAAAATTATATTTTTAAGCGGTTTTTTCTAATTCCATTTCCTTTATTGCTTGACCAGAGCGGAATGGAATATCGTCAACTGATTCTCCAGCAACATAATTAAATTTCTCTTTAAATGTATCAATTAATGATTGGAAGTATTCAGATAATGGTAAGTTCATTGGACAATTATTGGCACAATTACCACATTCCACACATCTGTCAGCAACATGTGCAACGCGGGTTAATTGATATACAGTATTATTAATTGATTTTTCTTTTCGTTTTTGCATTAAAATACAATCGATACAGTAACATACTGGGCAACCACGAATGCAGAGACCACACATAGTGCATTTGTTTAACATTTCCAATTTTTCGTCTTGATTCATAGTTTTCCATTCTTCCAAATCTTTAGTACGTTTTTCTTCAGCATTTTTTAAAATAGTCGCTACTCTTTCAGTATTGTGCTTTTTTAGGTCATCGGGAATTTTTCTGGTTTTAATTCCAGCTTTCTCAATAGCAGACTTTCCCTTCTCAGAATAAATATGTAATATCAAATCATCTGATTTTACAGAGATTCCGATATCACTTATGGATAAATCACCCATAACAGGAACTTTTCTTAGGCATCTCAAACAGTTCTCTGCTATTTTTATATTTTCATTAAACTCTAAAACCTCTAAATTCCCACCATCTAGGATGAGAGTAAGATTTTCAGCGGTTAATTTATCCCGAATAATTTTACTCTGATCAAACTCCTTTCTTTTATTAAATATTTTTGTAATCATTGATGAAGGGATTATTCCCATATCTTCAATTGCAATAATAAATAAATTATCAGGATTGATTTGATGTAATTTAATAAGTTCAATTATTGCTCTTGTATCGCAAGGACGAGCAATAAGCCCTATTTTTTCGTCCAAGGCGCCATTTGCATTTTTATGTAAATATTTAGATGCACTATCGGTTCGAGCATAACCATAAGTAATAAGTTGAGAAAGCGGTAAATCATTTAATTCTTCTGGTTTTGATACCAATTTTGGAGATACTGCAAAATGACCTTTTTTGATCTCACCACTAATTATCTTCGACACTGCCTTTTCTTTTAGTAGGGATGATAAAATATTTTTAACATCTTCATATTTTATTAAGAATTCTTCCATTGGTTCCAAGAGTTTCACCAATTCTACACTATTTTACAATTATTAACCTTTTTTTTGGTATTTTTTTTTAAAAAAATTACTTATTTCCGATCCCATTGCAATAGGTAGTCATAATGCGACCAGAATTTTTTCACATTATTCATTCTTATCGGAATTTTTGTTTTTGAGGGGGTTTTTTCCGAGTTTTCGAATTTCTTTGTCAAATTCAGTAGTTACTCTTTGAAATTTTTGTCCTTCTGCAGAAGTGCAGAATGCCATTTTAACTCGTTTATTAGAAAAACCTATAGTATCTAAAACTTCATTAAGATATTCAACTTCTCTCCATGCAAATTTATTCCCTGTTTCGAAATCACATTCACCTGGATATCATCCAACAATTAGAACTCCATCGGCACCACGACCGATTGTTCTCATAACTAGCTCTGAACCAACTCTTCCAGCGCAAGGAACTAATATCGGTCTAATACTTATTGGATATTGTGCGCGAATAGTACCAGCCATATCACCAGAGCCATACCCTCATTTCCAACACATAAAGGATGCAATCTTTATATCAGAACTCATGATTTTTTCCTCCTTTTGTTTATGCTTCGAATAATGAGTCAATTACTGCATTGAATTGATAATCTCGGTAATAACGAAGCTCAATTGCGATTGATGGACAAGTTGCAGCACACATACCGCACCCTCTACAACTTATAAGATCAACTTCAATTTGTCCAGCTTCATTAACCGAGATGGCGCTATAAGGGCATGTTTCTATACACATATAGCATTTTGCACACCTTTCATCAATCGGATCAGCCCGAATTAATTCAATAACAAATTCTCCTTTGTTCATCGGAATTGAAGCAGCTTGTGCTGCCCCTCTTGCATGATTGACAGTTGCATCGATCGCTTTTTGCCCTTGGCAAGAACCACAAATATAGATTCCAGGCGACTTAGTTTCGATGGGATCAAGTCTTGGATGAAATTCCTTTAAGAAACCACTGGGGCTTTTCTCCAATTTTAGAACTTGTGCAATCTCATCAGTTCCAGCTGAAGGTAATGATGCTGAAGATAGAACTACTAAATCAGCTTCAAATTCTACAATACCTCCAGTCCCAATTGATTCCATACTAGCGACAAGATTCTTAGTTTTTGGATCTTCAATTAATTTTCCTACTTTCCCATTTATATACATAATTCCGGCTTCTCTGGAACGCTTATAATATTCTTCATACATTTTCCCCGCACATCTCATATCTATGTATGAAACCACAATATTTGCATCTGGATATTCTGACTTTATAAGTTTCGAATTTTTTACTGATAAAAGACAGCACACATTACTGCACCACGGATGCTCCTCGTTTCTTGAGCCAACACAATTGATAAATAATATGTTTTTTGGTCTCTTTCGATCGGATGGACGCTTTAAATGGCCAAGAGTTGGACCATTTGGAGAGAGAATCCTTTCAAGTTGAATTTGTGTCACTACATTTTCATATTTTCCGTATCCATATTCATCTCCTTGATATATGTCCCAACCGGTTGCTATTATAATCGTCCCAACTTCGAGGTCAACAATCTCGGGTTCTTGACTTAAATCAATACAATGAACATCACATGAATCAACACAAGCATAGCATTCTACACACCATTCTTTATCAAGATCATAGATTGCTGGAACTGCTTGTGCAAATGCAATGTCAATACACTTTCTAGCTGAAAAATTTTCATCGAAATAGTTTGGAATGTATATTGGACAAACATCCGTACACTGACCACAACCCGTGCAAGTTTCTTCATACACATATCTTGGATTTTTCTGTACCTTAACTTCGAAGTTTCCAATATATCCTGTTATCTCTTTTACTTCAGCTAGAGACATTATAGTAATATTAGGATGACGATTTGCTTCTAACATTTTAGGACCCAAGATTCATATACTGCAATCATCTGTTGGGAAAGTTCGATCCAATTGAGCCATTCTTCCACCCGTAGTAGATTTTTTTTCTACTAGAGTGACTTTAAAGCCCTCATTTCCTAGATCAATAGCTGCTGTCAAACCCGCTATTCCACCACCAACAACTAAAGCGGATTTCTTTACGGGAACTATTTTAGTTGGCACAACTTCTAATAAATTTGCTCTCGCGATACCTGCTTTGATTAATTCAATTGCCTTTATAGTAGCTTCTTCCGGTTCTGACATATGGACAAAACTACAATGCTCTCTGATATTTACAAATTCAAGCATTCGTGGAGGCAAGCCTGCATCTTTTAGGATACTGTGAAATACTGGTTGATGTGTTCTTGGAGTGCAAGCCGCTACAACAACCCTTTCAAGATTTTTTTCTTCTATCTTTTCAGTAATAAAATCTGCTCCTGTGTCCGTGCATATATTTAAGTACTCCCAAGCCCAGACATTTTCTTCTTTATCCAGCTCTTCGACGGTTTTTGAAACATCGACAACCCCCGCAATATTTATACCTCATCTACAAACAAATACACCAATGCGAACATCAGACACTTTTTACACCTTTTTGTAAAATACCTCCATTATTCTCTATAATCATTTTAATTTAATAATTTCTAATTAGCTTTCAGATTTAAATAATAAATTATTATTTGTTATGGATTAAAAAGGTATATTGTTTAAAAGTTTTTAAAAATTAAATGGAAAATAAAATTTCTTAATAAAAGTGTATTAGATTATTTCAATGCTTAGCTTTTATTTCTGTTAAAATCTCTTCAATCTTTGGTTTTAATTCTGAGATATCGGTTTTTATCGTTTCCCACACAATCAATTGGCTAACACCAAAATATCGATGAATAAGTTTATTCCTCATTCCAACTATTAATTTCCAATTTATTCTCAGATGTTTTTCTTTAAAATCATTAGGAATATTTTTTACAGCCTCACCTATTATCTCTAAATTTCTCACGACAGCATCCTGGGTTTTCTCATCTTGTAAAAATTCATTATAACTGATACCATGAGTATATTTATTTATTTTTTTTATAGATTCAAGAATATCCTCCAGAAAAATTTGAACCGCTCTAATTTTAGACATAAATAACCTCCTTTAGAATGTAGGGTTTTATTAAAGATTTTAAAGCATCTATTGGAATCAAATCAACTTTAATTTCTAATTTTTCAATTAGATAATTTTCCAGTTCTATAAATTTAAAGAATCCTATAGGTTTCAGAAAATCTACAAGAATATCAACATCACTTTCTTCTCGTTGCTCCCCTCTCACATAAGACCCAAATAAACCAATTATTTTAACATTAAATGTTTCTTTTAAAAATGGGAGATTTTCCTTAATTTTCTTTATAATTTCTTCTTTATTTTTCACTTTTCAATCTCCTTACAACTATTAATAATAATTAATATGCTTTTATCAACAAAAAACCTATTGATAGTCTATTCTAAATGAAAATATTATTTTACAAAAAGGTAATCTAATAAAAAAATATACTTATAAATTTATTAAATCTCAATTTTTCTTTCTGTTTTAGATCAATATTATTAAATGTGAAAATATTAAAAAAAATTATGGGGAAGGAAATTAAACATAATAACGATAATTTAAAACGTAATAATTTAAATTTTTTTTTTGCTCCCAACTCGATTGCAATAATTGGAGCTTCTGATTCTCCAAGATTTGGATTTTGGAATACAAAATATCTATTAAATTCAAAATTTAAGACATACCCTGTCCATTTATATAAAGATGAAATTTTCGGGCATAAAGCATATAAAAACATAAAGGATATTCCTGATAATATTGATTTAGCAATAATTTTGGTAGGAAATGAGAGTGTAGTTCAAGCTGTAAAAGATTGCGTAGATAAGCATGTAAAAGGAGTAATAATAGAAACAGCTGGTTTTGCAGAGACAGGTATTAAGAGATATATTAAATATCAAGAGGAATTAGAGGAAATCGCTAAAAGTTCTAATGTTCGTATAATTGGCCCTAATTGCGTAGGTGTTACGAATTTCTATAATGAATTCACTAGCTCTGATGTAGATTTTTCAAAAACGGTGAAAGGTAATATTGCTATCATTGCTCAATCTGGTGTTTTAGGAAATGTATTTATAGATTGGGCTAGTGTTGGCCAGAAAATCGGTTTCTCAAAGATTGTAACGCTAGGGAACAAGATTGATGTCGATGAAATTGATATGATAGAATATTTTGAAAATGATCCAGATACTAAAGTGATAACAATATACTTAGAAGGAGTAAAGAGAGGTGATGCTTTTATCGAAGTCTTGAAAAAAATAACGAAACCAATTATAATTCTTAAAAACGGGAGAAGTGAACTGGGTTCTAGGGCAATTAAAAGTCATACTGGGTCATTGGCTGGTAATGATCGGATATTTGACGCTATTTTTAAGCAATATCCAAGTATTTTTCGAGTAGATAATTTTTATGAAATGTTTAATATTGCTCAAGTTTTTGCTACACAACCTTTACCTAGGGGAAATAATGTAGCCATTATAACTGGCTCTGGTAGTATCGGAATTTTGGCATGCGATGAGTTAGAAAAACAAGGACTTATTCTTGCTAAACTTGGGGAAGATACAATTCAATCGATGAGAGCAGTGGCTCCCGATTGGGTGTCATTAAAAAATCCGGTAGATTTAGGACCATCTCAAATGATTACTCTTAATCCTACATTAAAGGCAATTTTTAACGATAATAATGTTGATAGTGTCTTGTTCCTTTTTACTGTACCAAGATTACCCTTAGAATTGCTAGGTGTAAGCATTATGCCATCATTAAGACTTATAAAAAATCTATCCTCTAAATTTAAAAAGCCTTGCATTATTTGTGTTTTTGGTTCTCGGTGGGTGTTTGATTTTATATTAAAACCAGCATTGAGATTTCAAATTCCAGTAATGGATCGAGTAAAAGAAGCTATTATGGCTTTAAAAATGATGTATGAATATAATCAATACTTATTATCTCTTTAAATTATATAACAATTAAGAATTGTAGAATGGCAAAATTATAATAAAAAGTGAAATTAAAAAAACTCTCAATAAATATATTTTTAGAGTCTGTTTCAAGACTATTAAAACAAGTAAAACTGTACTCAGTTTATTTCAAATAATATTATCACTTATGTTTTGATAAATTACTTGTGGCATTAGTCCTAATGCCTCTATCCCATCCACTACAGGAGTATTTGGGAATACTTTTCATCTCCCGATATGAGAGTTCTTTTCCATAATTGAGGGATACCCTCGGAATCCGATGCAAAACCAATTCTTTCTTTATATAAATAAACAGAATATGTATTTAAATTTAACAAGACAACGGATTTTCCATTAAAGTGAAAACTATAAAGAATTCAATGATATTATCAAATGGTATTAAATTTTACATGTTTTATTATTTTTTCTAACTATATAAAAATAAAATTGATAATTTGGTAGAGTCCCTTATTTTTAATACTAGAGAGTATTTTAATTTAGAAATGAAAGATATTTTAATATCTCGAAATAAATGGTCAGCTCGTAGAAAAGATATTTTAACCGAAATCCATCGTTTCTATTTCAAAAATGAAAATGAAATTTCATCATTAGCTAAAAGGATAGGGATTAATGATAATTTGTATTCTTCAATTAAGACTAAAATTTATGCATATCTCATGAAAAATACTTATTTATTAAGTGACCTTACCGATAATCAATTAGATTTAGTTAAAAAATTTATTATAGCTTTATTTTTCTTGACTCGAAATCCCCCGTTTGTTAGGCAGCAAATATCATTATTGAGTGGATTAAATGTTGGGACGATTGATAGTATTATTGATTATCTTAATTTAGATATTCCTAAATATATTCGCAATCGTTCTCAAATTTTTGAGACTCTCATTGAAAATGCGAATTTTTTAAACAAGGTTCTTAACTCAGGTCTGAAAGAAAATCTTTTATTAGCTCCTAATCAATCTCCAATTAAAAAACAATTAATAGAAAATGGGTACCAACAATTTATATATTCCATTGAAAGAAATGAAAATTTTACATATTCCAATGTTATAAAAAGAGCAGGCTTATTACCTTATACCGATATTAAATTTAGAACATATTTTATGGAAAAATTTTGTCAAAGTCTTGTGGATTATATTAATGATAAGAAAAAAGAGAATATTGATAATAATGAAATACTAAATTATTTATTAATGGAAACTGAGTATATTTCTTTATTAAAAATCTCTAAAATCCCTGAAAGTTTTATTATAAATAACAACTATTTGATTTGTTTAAAAGTTATTAGTTTTGCTCTTTTGAAATGTTCTAATTATACTTGTCTTTCTAATGAATTAATGGTATTTACAGGAAAATCTGATAGAACTATACGACGATATATAAATAACTATTTGCCATTATTAGAAAAACTTTATAATATCGAAATAAATCATTGGCTACCTCGTTCTTTGCATGTTAATTATACTTTTGATGATTTAAAAAAAGAAGTTGTAAATGCTGGGTTTATATTGATATATCCTAAAAAAGAGAATGATTTTTATTTACTTTTAAGTCAAGTATCTTCGGTTCTTAAAATGAATATATTAATTCATTGTAGAAACCCTACACATCCTAAATATGAAATGAGATTTGATAGTATTCTAAATGGAAATCCATGTAAATACTGTTCTGGATATTCTCTTTCTTTTAATGATATTGAAAGGGAAGTAAAATTAACCGGTTTAAGAAGATGTGGTCGAGAGGGAATCTTGATACATCCAAAAAATGCCAAAGAATTTGAAGATTTAAAGAAAACTACTGGAATTCAACCTGCTTATTTTCCGTTAACCATCAATTGTGGAGATCCAAATCACCCAGATTGGAATACAAATTACCATAACATTCAGTACGATTACTGGTGTTCTGTTTGTGCTAATAGATATGGTGCTGTTGGAAATTATATCCATCCTATTTTTGAGTATTTAACATTGAAACATCTTGATAATTATAATTGTTTAGCTAATTTTGAACATAATGTTGATCCTAACAATGGATATATTGTTGATGTTAATATAAAGCGAGATCGAAGTTTTATTAATAATATCGAGAGAAATCAGTTTGTAGTTTCTTTTCCTAAATCCATAGAACATGTTTGCATAGATTTTACAATTTCGACCGAATTCAAGAATATTAAAAATAAATTCTATAAAAATTATCAGTCATATGATAGGTTATTATTAATAGTTTTAGTGAGAATTAATAATAAAAAAGATATAAAAACACTTAAAGAAATTCATAAGGGTTTTAATTCGCTTTCTGATATCATATTTAAAGATAATATAAAATTAGTATCATTAGATCAATTTAAAAATTTCTTGAATTTGAGTTCTAACTTGTTTCGAAATAAACCTCTAAATAAAGAAGAAAAGAGAATTATAATTGAAATTAATAATATTTCAAAACTTATAGAAGAAGCGTTATTGTCTGATTTGAAAGTTTCCGAATTAGAAAAAAAATCTAGTTATTACAAAAAACTATTAGAATATCTTACTTAAAAATATAAATTATTACGGGAAAAATTTTCCAAATTATTAATAATGCTAGAATCAAGTAATTAAATAATTTTGAGTTAAAATTTGATATTCCAGAAGAATATCAAATACTTGAAGAACCAATTAAGGTTGAAAAAGGAATCGTAAAAGCGTTGGAAAAACCAGGTCTAGGTGTTGAGATAAACCATAAAATGTTCGAGGAAAATGTAATCGAATAATTATATTTAAAAATCAAAAAGATGATACTAAATTAACATTAAAAAATCTTAAATGAAAAATAGTGTTTCCAAATTGAAGATTGAGGATTTTAGAGATATTACTTATGAAAAAGAAGAAAATGGTATTTGTACACTTACTTTCAACAGACCTGAAAGAAAGAACGCTTTATCTTTTTTAACTTTTTTAGAAATTTACACTGTATTGGATGATATGGAAAAAGATCGCAATGCAAAAGTCTTAATAATGACTGGATGTAAAGAAGCCAATGCTTACTCCTCAGGGGGCTATTTTAATTTGAAATTTCTTGATGAAATTCCTCCAGAAATTAAAAAGGAACTTAATATAATGGATATTGCCCAAAAAAAACTGTGCATGAAATTTTGGAATTTTACTAAGCCAGTTATTGCAGCTATTAATGGTCTAGCTGTAGGGGCAGGCATAACAATGTCATTAGTCGGGGCAGATTTGATTTATATGTCTGAAGATGCTTGGTTAGGTTTTTATTTTGTAAAAAGAGCTGCTATACCTGAATTTGGAATGAATTTTATTTTGCCTTTTTATTTGGGATTTCAAAAGACTAAAGAAATTATCTATTTTGGAGATAAAATAACAGCTAAACAAGCATATGAAATGGGTTTAGGTATTAATAAAGTTCTTCCACCGGATGAATTAATGCCATACACTAGAGACATTGCCTTGAGATTGATACCTCCGAAAGGTCCAAGTTTATCAATAAAATTGATGAAAAAAACTATGCATTCTTATTTTAAGGATATATTAGAAAGAACTTTGGATTTAGAAAATAGAGGATTAAGAAAAGCCATGACTTCTTATGATCTTAAAGAATCAATGCAAGCATTAAAAGAAAAACGAGATCCAGTATTTGAAGGACATTGAATAATTTAATAAAAAATGAGTTTAAATTCTATACTAATTTTAACTTATTCTCTTATAATTAAAATAAAATGGATTAGGAGGAGATTGTATTTTTTGTAAAATTGATGGAGAAAATATTCCACTTGTTATGACGGGCACTTCTCCATTTATAGGTGCTGGTCAATTCGGATCCAATGCTAGGATATGGCGCAGAAAATTTTTAAATCATACAAATACTATGGTAGATATCTTAAAAGCATGTTATCAAGCTGGAGGGCGTGGCATTGAAGCAATATCTGCCGGAAAAATTTGTAAAGCTGCTCAAATAATGAAGGAAACACACAATGATTATGTAATTACCGGTTCTACATTTCCAGGGCCTAATCCCTTAATTGAAGATTTGATTGATGTTGGTGCAAAACTAATTTTTGTACACGGAATGGTTGCTGATAATAAAAATAGCAAGTTAATTAATTTATTGGATGAGATCTCCTCCCGAGATGTGATTCCAGGAATAGCTGCTCATAACCCCATTTCCACTCTAACATATGCTTTTGAAAATTCATTAAATGTTAAAGCATTTTTAATTCCCTTTAACACAAATGGGATGTTCATGGATGATCAAAAAAAGCTAGAAGCACTTATTAATCAAAATAAAAATTACTCTTTTTTAGGAATGAAAACTTTAGCGGCAGGAAAAATAGAACCACAAAAAGCTTTTGAATATATTTCTAAACATAATATTTGTTCTGTGGCAATAGGTATGGTTAGTGTTGAGCAAGCAAAAATTTCTACAAAAATTGCTTTAGATGCATTGCAAAAATAATATGAAATCCTTTTTTTAATTCTAAATTTTTAATAATTATCCATTATATAAGTCAGAAGAATTTATTCTTGAATATTTATTTTTTATAAAATAAAAATATTAAAAGAGAAGTGAATATTGATTTCATAGAGTTTAAATTTCAGATATATGTGAAATATCTTGAGTGTTACTTTAATATTTTCAGCTCCATTTATTACAATTATGCAACGATGGGATATGGAGGTCAAATTAGATAGACCCATAACTCTAAGAGAATTACTTCTAGATTTGATTGAAAAAAATGGAGAACCTTTAAGAGAAGTACTTTTTAAAGAAAATATGGAAGAAATGGTAGAAGACTTAGTTTTAACAATCAATGGTATCCATTTTAGGTTTCAAGGAGGGCTTGATGCTGAATTAAAAGACGGCGACCGCCTGAACTTTATGTGGAACTATTATGGTGGTTAGGTTTTCTTATTTTCCCATAAATTTGTTGTGTTTTTTCTTTCCAATCTTCAAATTTTTCCATTGTTTTTGGAAATTTTTTATAATGCCTTGAGATATTATTCATATTAATTCTCATATAATTTAAATCCAATAGCAGCTTAGGTTGAGATATACCTTTAATCGCCTTAGAGATTAAATCAAACAGAGATAATTCAACTTTTCCCGTTGAGGCTATCTCTAATATTTCCTTCCCAGTTAATAAATCACGTTCTAAACCAAAATTTAAATCTTCATTAGAAAGATTTTGTAAAGTAATTCTTAACAGGTCAAGAGCGGCAAATTCTGCACCAAAAGTAGTCATTACATTATAATTATAATTCCATAAAGCATTTATAGAATAGTCTTCGCTTTCAATTGCATCTTTTGCACTAAGTGCTGAAAAATATCCACCTCGCATTGAAGGGTCAATCCCTCCTCCATGAAGTGGACTGACTTGACATGCAGCATCTCCAATAAACATAATCCCATTGTCTGCACAAGACCAAATTGGCCTTCTCACAGGAGCAACCCCTCCTCCTGAAGATATTATCTTATATTCAGAAGTCTTCAC
>JAHLWE010000502.1 GCA_019058135.1 Promethearchaeota archaeon
AAATAATAATTTTACAAATTGTGCTGATAACTATAATTGTTTATTTCAGTCGATTAGTGTTTAATAAAATATTCGGTCAATCAGCTTCAGAAAGGAGAGAATTTTCAAAAAAAAAAAAAGAGATGATAAATCGATTAAATCAAACTATGGGAGATGCCGAGGAATTTAAGAGATTACAGAAAGAATATATGGGATTAATGAAACAAATGATGATAAAGCAAGGGATTCCAATGTGTGTGTGTTGTATAACATTTGTGGTGTTATGGACAATTTTAGGAATAATCTATGCAGATTATTCAACAGGATTGATATTTTTTCCAGTTTTTTTCTTTGGAGATGGTTGGGTAGGATTATACATATTAACATCTTTTAGTATTTTTGGTATATCATATTTAATTAGATTGATATATAGAAAAATAAAACCTCAATTGGAAGAAGTCAGTAAAAAATCGGATGATGAATATATAGAAGATGAAAAAATGAGAAAGGATGCTTGGAAAGATAAGATAAAAAGTTAAAATGGGGTAGAAATGAATTATCGGGCGAGATTAATATTATTTATATCAATTGGAATATTAATGATAATTCTATTTTTCATATTTAATCTGAATTTTCCCTTTATTTTATTTTTTCCATTGATTTGTTGTTTGCCATCTTCTTCTTCCCGTAATAGAGGAGAATCTGAGTTTGAAAGCACAGAACAAACTGAAGAAATAGAAATCCCTGAAAGTCCTGAATATAAAAAGAAAGAATTTTCTACCGAATTAGATTATCTTACATGTGTTAGTTGTGGAAATGAAATAAAAGAATTAAATTTACGTTTTTGTCCATACTGTGGTGCAAAATTAATGTAAACAGAGAGGATTTTTATGGAAGAAGAAAATGAAATTAAAAAACAAATGTTATATTATTTTACTTTTGCTGCTTTAATGATTGGTCTTAATTATTTAATCCAAAAAATTAATCAGATATGGTTAGCACCGTTTATTTGTGCCAATTTCAGTGAAATTAATTTAATCCAAACATTATATTGCTCAACAGATCCATACAATATGCCTGAATTAGTAGGTTCAATAATAGCCGTTGGAATTACTTATATTATTAAATTTTTCTTGGATAAATTTTATGTGTTTAAGAAGAAAAGCATGGAGATTAAAGAAACATCCCAGCAATTCATAAAATATTTCTTGCTTGCAATTCTAACGACTTTAGAAAATATTGGAATTCAATTTATTTTTACTAATTTCTTTGGAACACCACTTGAGATTAGTCTTATTATTGCGCTAAGTATTGGTTATCTTACCAAATTCTTTTTGGATAAGAAATATGTGTTTCTTGATGAAATAAAGGATTGAAAATTACTAAACCGGTTCAAAGGCGTTTATTTTTTCAAGAAAATTTAGCATTTTTAAATATTGTCTATCTCTCTTTTTAAGTACTTCTTCTTCACTCCGTCCTTCATAATTATAGAAACCCTTGCTAGTTTTAATACCAAGACGTCCTTGCTTTACTAAATTCTCCACTTGAGGATATCTACGATTCATACGCATATTTTTTTGAACATCAAGAATTAAATCAAGTCCTGTAAAATCTTGAGTCTGAACTAAACCTACAATTGGTAATCGAATACCCAAGCTAGTTTTCACTGCGAGATCAATTTGTTCGGGAGTTATCCAGCCTTTTGCTATCATTTCATAAACTTGGAGATTTAAAACACCTTGAATTCGATTGATAATAAATAATTGAGTAAACTTTTTCAATACTATTGGCTTTTTACCAAGGCTTTCCATTAATTTAACCGAGAAAGAAATCAGTTCTGGAGGTGTTTTAGGTCCTGGTACTATTTCAACTAATGGAATTATATAGGGTGGACAAAACCAATGGTGAATTATTAATCTTTCAGGTTTTTTAATCTCTACAATACTAAAAACATCTAGTCCTGAAGTATTACTTGCCAATACTATATCTTCAGAACAATTTTCATCTAATTGTAAAAAAACTTCCTTCTTTATTTCAGGATTTTCATTCACTGCTTCTATGATGTAATCCGCATTTTGAGCGGCAGTTGCGAGATTAGTTGAGGGATGAATTCTATCCATAATTTCTGAAATCTCATCACCTGACACGCGTCCAAATTCTGCTAATATTG
Organism: Promethearchaeota archaeon; assembly: GCA_019058135.1. Taxonomy (GTDB): domain Archaea; phylum Asgardarchaeota; class Lokiarchaeia; order Sigyniarchaeales; family SOKP01; genus 6H3-1. The sequence goes on from JAHLWE010000502.1 coordinate 2,150, forward strand.
CTAAATTTGATTTTATTAAATTAAGAGCATGATCTAATACTGTTTGATTTATATCAACCAAATCAACTTCCATTCCATGTTGAGCAAAAACTTGTGCAATTGAATGACCCATCGTCCCAGCTCCAACAACTAAAACATGTTCTATTTCGCTTGGATTCATATTATTACCCTATTCAATATTTTTTTAACTTTATTCATTTTTAAAATTATATACTTTTTGATTTTAATAATTAATAAAAGTTATTTTTTTTACTTTATTTCCATATTAGAATATAGATGAATAATAAAGAACTTAAATCACTAGATTTATTGTTCAAACCACGAAATATTGCTATCTTTGAAGCAAAATATAAATTAAGTTACTTTATTAAAGGTCTAAACAAACAAGGATTTAAGAAAGAGAATCTCTACTTAATATCTCCTACAGAAACAGAGATTTATGATATTGAGTGTTATAAAACAATTGAAGAAGTTCCTGCAGACACGATTGATCTTTTCATATTAGCAGTTAGGAGAGAGATACTTGTTCAGACTATTAAAAAAATTTTGAGTATTAAAAAGGTTAATTTTTTCCACATATTTACAGCTGGTACAGGGGAATCTGATGAAATTGGAAGTCAAATCGAAGAAGAAATAAAAGAAATTTTAGATAATAAGGAGATTAATACGCGAGCAATTGGTCCCAACTGTATGGGTGTTTATTGCCCTAAGGGTCATAATGCTTATCATTTTTTATTCCCAATTGAGAGTGGAAATATCGCAAGTGTTTTCCATTCAGGTGATCTACATACTAAACTCATAAAATTTGGTTTTTTAAGATATGGTCTTAAATTTTCTAAAGGCGCTAGTATAGGAAATTGT
>JAHLWE010000503.1 GCA_019058135.1 Promethearchaeota archaeon
AATCCGGATTGGAATTATACTTTAAATCGATATAATTTCTATGTTAATTATACGGATAATGATACTTCCAACTTTCCAGCTCAATTTGTATACTTAGAAATTATAGAATTAAATCAAAACTTTACTATGAATAAAGATCCTTTTGATTTTAATTTTACAAATGGAGTAGAGTATTCAATTACGAATTTTGAATTTAAAGAAATAAAACTTTATCATTTTATCTTCTGGGCAAGTGATGGATACAATATAACTCGATATCCTCTGGGGGGTAATCTCACTATTGAAGTAAAGCCTTTTTATGCTATTGTTATCCCATATTACGAAAACTTTACGAGTATTACTCATAACTGGGCTGTAGAAGGTACTGGATGGAAAAGACTAGGACAAGAAAACTTCGATCTTATGGGTCATCCTTTTGATGATAGAAGTAGGATATTTCCTTCTAATGATTTTGATCCTGATTGGTATTGTTTTTATTATGGTAATACTAGCACACCACTTACTCCTTATTCATATCAACCTTTAGAATTAAATGGAGATGGAATTAATAGTTCGTTAATAAGTCCTATAATAGATCTAACTGAAATAGATGAGAGCTATGATCTAATAGCTAAATTTGGCCTTAGAGTTAGTATAAATGCATTAGATATCATATACCTACAAATTAATATCAATTGTTCTATGAATTGGCAGACACTCAGAATCTATACAAATATGGAACGAGAATGGTTTATGGAAGAGATTGGTTTATCACCATACTTGGGTAATTATGTTCGTTTTAGATTTTATTCTGATCTTAATGAACAGAGAGATTTACAGAATTATAAGGGATTTATGGTAGATTATGTAGCAATTGAAAATTACTCCAATTATTATGATCCTCAAATAACAACTCAATTTACCGAGATAGTATCTCCTGGAATTGATGAAGTCCAATATGAGTATGATATCTATACATTCTCAATTGATGTATATGATAATGATAATAATTATCCAGCTTATGTGTATGTTGAAATAAATGATAATAACTATACGATGAATAACATTTACGGAGATTGGAACATCTCATCAAATATTTCAATAGAAGACACAGGTATTCGATTTGAAAAGGGATTATATATTGAAGACTTTGACGATTTGACATTTAGATTTCACGTATATGATGGGAATAATATTAATTCAACCGAATGGTATAATACGGAAGAGAACCCCCTAATTGAATTTTCTAATCCAATACCTTATAATTACTCCTCGGATTTTGGGTACGAATTTAATGTTCAGTCTTTTGATGAGTTTTATATAACAGGCATTCCAGAACCGAGAGAATATACAATTTGGGTTTCAGCAGATGATACATGGCATTATATGAATTCCTCAATATATTGCGGAATTGGCCAAACGAATATAATAACTAGTGATAATGGATATGGAGACAACTGGAATGCAAAATTAATAACTCACCCACTGAATTTAGGAACAAAAAATAAGAATTATATTCAATTTTTTCAAAATATAACTTTAGAAAATGAGAACGCGACATTCTATGAGGGAAATGATTATGATCAATGCAATATTTCAATATCAACCGACTTCGGAGCAACTTGGCATGAATTAATTAAATATACCTATTTGAACAATAGTGAAGGTTATTATTATATTGATATCTCTAACTTCAATGGTGAGATTGTTATGGTTAAGTTTGAACTAGATTCAAATAATGAAACAAATCCATCTGGACTTGGATGGTTTATAAAAGATTTATTTATCGGTTATAGCGTCTTAATTGAGTTTGTGAATCCGATAAATGAAATTGTTGTAAATGGAGTCCAAATAATTAATGTTTCTATATATGAGAAGCATGGTTATGATTTAACACAAATTAAATTATACATTAATGATACATTAGTTAATGCTACCTATGAAAATGGAATGTTGAATTTTGTTTGGGATACTTCATTATATTTAGATGGAGAATATATAATAGAAATTTTCGTATATGATAATTACGATAATAAGATAGATACTTCAATTGTTATAATAGTGGATAATATACCTATTTGGATTGAATGGCTTCCCTGGATAATTCTTATTGGAGTGTCGATAAGCTTATCAATAATTATGGGATTAATTACTGTTAAAAGAGGTAAAGTTTTGATTGATGGAATTAAAGCAAATCGCAGTGAAATAAAGAAAAGAATTAGACTGCTTGATGAAGATAAAGAAAAAATCAGAAAAAGAGTTGATAGTTTGACTAAAGAAAAATTAAAAGAAAGACCTTATACATATTTCTGTAAGAATTGTAAATCTTGGTTTGTCGATTATTCTGGTTTTAAATGGATGTGTCCATCATGCAATACAGATCAATTATATCTTGCATATCAATGTCCTATTTGTAAAAATTGGCATTTTAAAGATGATCCGGGAGATTATAATTGTAAAAAATGTAAAATAAAAATGGTAAAGCTATCAATGGAAGAAATTAAAAAAGAATTAGTTTGGAAATCATTTGATGATTTAGGAGAAAAATCCTAACATTAATTATATCATAATTTAAAAAATTTATAATTTAAAATGAAATTAAAAAAAAGATTAAAGAGAACATCTAACTTTCAATGGCTGAAGCATTCCTGGGTGGATCTCAAACGAAACAAAGCTAAAACCATATTTGGAGTCATGGGGATTTCAATCTCAATTGCTTTGTTAACTGGTATAGGAATGGTCAATGACACAATGAATTTTAATTATATGGATATGGTCACTAATCAAACAGGATCCGCCGATATCTGGATAATGAAGACCCTCAGCACTGACATAAGTTTTGATCTATATTTCAACCATAGTTATGTAGAAGATGTCCTAAAAGAAATAGAAGAAATTGAAGAAATGTTCCCTCGATTGCAGATCTTACCTGTTGATGTGAATAATCTTGAGAACAATATTAGTGGAAGTGTAATGCTTTATGGAATCGATTTTGAAAGAGAAAAGGATTCCGGGATTATTGGAGATCTTATAATTTATGATGAAAATTTAACTGAGACTGATGAAATTTACGAAAATGTACCAGAAAAAGGACATTGTATAATATTAAAAGCAACAGCCGTTAAATTAAACGCGTCAAAAGGAGATACATTACATTTGGTTTATCAGAATAAAGAGACCGACTTAGTTATTGATGAAATTTGTGTCCAAGATTTAAAATTTAATGAATATGAAAATAATCAAATTATTATGGATATTGAACATGTTCAAGATTGGCTAAATCTGGATGACCAAGCATCTATGGTTATGGTCTTGTTAAGAGATAGAGAATTTATTTATGATTCAAGTGATATTAAAGGTACAAAACTAGCATTAAGAGATATTGGAGAAGAAATCCAAAAAATCCTTACAATTGAAGAGTATCAAGTTATGCTTCCAAAATTAGAAGAATTAGAAATGTCCGAATTTTCAATGATTGGACGGACAATTATGTTCTGGTTTGTGTCTTTATTATCTACGTTGATAACAGGTATCCTAATAAATGGTATATTATCAACTTCAGCAGAAGAAAGAATTAGAGAATTTGGTATAACACGAGTTTTGGGGGGAAAGAAAGTTTATTCAATTAAAATGGTTTTATTTGAAGGATTTTTATTAGGGACATTTGGAACTATAATTGGAATTATTGCAGGATTATTTATTACACCTCCATTTGTCAATTCACTATTTGATTTTTTCATTAGACGATATGGTGAAAACTTTGAATATATTATCAGCCCTCAAACGATTATTTTGGCTATTATAATTGGAATTGTAGTATCTGTTGGTGTTGCATTAATACCTGCATTAAAAGTAGCA
>JAHLWE010000504.1 GCA_019058135.1 Promethearchaeota archaeon
AAAAAAAATCAGACACTTCGAAAGAAGTTAGTGATAACTATGTTTCATATGAGGAATTTATGAAAACCGTTAAAAAAACGAGAATTTTGCCTTATTCTTATAAAAATTTTCTACATTTTAATGAAAGATCTCCAGAACAACTAATAATGGATACAAAAACAGATAAAAATAAAAGTAAAAATGGAAATGAACATACATTTGATATGCATTCAGGAGATATTGATCTATATAACGCTAAGGAGAGTAATAGAAGAATTTCTTATGAGGTTTTTCTAAGAAGTGTTAAAAAAACTAGAATCACACCTCTCCCTTCAGAGAGTTTACCAAATTTTAATAAGAAACTTCAAGAACAAATATCAAAGGATAGTATTGAAGGTAAAAAGATAGAAGATGATAATGAAAATATATTGGTATTTAAATCAAAAAATGAGGACAAAGATACAGAAAAAATTGAAAATATATCAGAAAAATTGGAAAACAAAATTAAAAAAGAGCCTATTAAAATGAGTGATGAAAAAGTAAAAGAGGAAAAATTACAAGCAGAAGAGGAGAAGAAAAAAGATAAGTCAAAATTTAAAGAAAAGATTGATGAATTAAAACAAAGATTTAAAGATGATAACCGAGAAAATGATAACTCGAGAGAAAATACAAAATTGGACTCCGTTCCAGTAAATGAAAAAAAAGAAGAACTAACTTCAGAAAAACAAAAATCTCAAGAAATCAAAAGAGAAGAAGAAAAAATGGATCAAAAGCAAGAAAGGGAAAAAGAAGAGGATTGGAATGAAATATTAAACAAGGAAACTAAAGAGGAGAAAAAGATGCAAAATGTGGAAATAGAGAAAGATTGGAGGAATATATTAAACGGAGAGGTGGAAGAGGAGAAAACAGAAGAAAACCTAAAAAAAATGAAAGATTGAACCGATATATTAAACACTGATACAAAAGAGGAGAAAGATGATCAAAATAGGGAAATAGAGGAAGATTGGAATGAAATATTAAATAGAGAGATGGAAAAGGAGAAAGAAGAGCAAAACAGGGAAATTGAAGAAGTCTCTACACAAATCGAGGAAGACAAAGAAGCGGATAATAAGGAAAAAATAAATGAGAATATTGATAAGAGTATTGAAAAAAATGAAGAAATAAAAAATAAAGCTGAACAAGAAACAGCAGAGAAATTAAGTGAAAATGATTTCGATGAGAGTCTATTTAATCCAAAATTAAAAGAATTATACAAAGAATTTTATGATTCTACAAATCAACACGCAAATCTTGGAACTAAAATCAGAGAGAGTTTTAAGGATTTTGTTAAAGATCATGAAAATCTAACGCCCAAGGAATCGAAGGAACTTTTAGATAAAGTCAACGAGATCAATAGTGATAAAATGATCGAGAAATATATTAAACATCAACTTGAGATGACAACACATGCCAAAAGAATAATAATGAGAGATTTCAAAGAAATAAAAGGAATATCTATTTCAGAATCTACTATTAAGAATATTGAAAAAGAATCCGGTTTAGAATCTCGAGAAGTAATAAGGGATAATGCAATTCACCTTAATCTTAATAAAGATTATTTTGAGAAAATAGATACAAAAGAAAAAGCTTACTGGTTAGGATTTATTTATGCTGATGGATATATTGAACTTAATAAGAGGAGTGAATCAAGAAGATTATGTTTAGGTAGCCTTAGTCCAAAAGATGAAATACTTCTAAAAAAATTTGCAGAAAGCATAAATGCAGACAAAAATAAAATTGAAAAGGACAGAGAATATCTTCGACTGAGAATTACAAATAAAAAATTATGTGATGATGCAATGAAACATGGAGTTTTACCTAGGAAATCTCTAATTATTGAATATCCAAAACTTGAAAATAGGGAACTTGACTTAGCTTTTTTACTTGGCTATTTCGATGGTGATGGAAAAAAAGGGACTTCAATGATTAAAACCGGAAGTCGAAAATTCTTAGAACAAATAAAGGCAAAATTTAATATTCCAAATAATATATATCTAAATGAACCAAATAAACCAAATAAGAAAACTGTCTGTTTGAGCTTAGGAGCAAAATTATTTAATGAAATGTTAGATAATTATGAAGATAGTTTATCAAGAAAAAGAATACGATTTAAAATAAATTAGAAAATAGGGCTATGGGGGATATCCTAAAAAGAGCGAGATGCCCTTCTTATTCGAACCCCCGACCGACGGATTAAGAGTCCGCTGCGCTACCTGACTGCGCTAATAGCCCATTTATTTCCAATTGAACGCAGATGGAGGGACTTGAACCCCCGAGCGTTTACACGCACTGGCTCTCAAGGCCAGCGTCTTACCACTAGGCTACATCTGCATTTACTTAAAATTAATAATAACTTAAATTTATTTTTGTTTTTTTAACTCTTTGATAAAGATATAAGCAGAAAATAATCATAAAATACCTTTTACATAGAAATAATGATTTTAGAAAAACGATATTGACTAAAGCGGATTTAACCATTTAAGATATAAATTGCTTAAACTTTCCAAATTTCGAAATTTTCTCAAAAATTATTTATTCTATCTTTCATTATTTAATGTGAAAATGGAGGATTACAATGGCAGATAATTTTAGATATTTAATTCCCGAGAAGATTTACGATGATATCATACAAAAAGTCTCTGATGCATTGCCCTACATATTGCGTGGTTGGGTCTTTGCTGATAGAAGAGGAAATTTCGGGATTATTAATAGAATTCACGTTGAAAATGAAAAAATGAGGTCGAAAGCACATAAACGGCCGAGAAGCTGGATGAGATATAAAAAAGCGAAAATCTACAATATGCGTAAGTTTAAACAAGAAGAGGGAATCGACATAGCTTGGGAGTGGCATTCACATCCTTCAGGAAATGAGAAACTTCATATGATCGATAAACAAATTCTCAACTATCTTTCTATGGGTGTCATGATTATAGTTTGCCCAAAACTCGAATCCAATGATAATAAAGGTTCATTATTAGGTTGGTATTACGATAAACGGACAACAAAAAAACCCATCATTGAAAAAATGGTATTTGAAATAATTTCTGAATAATTTTTTTCAATATTCCCAATTTTTTATTTTATCTTTTGAAAAATTATAATTAATAATGAGATTATACCTATAATTTATCAAGAAGTAAAAAGATATTTGCACGATGGTAAGTGTATATTTTGGGTATAGCATTAATTTAGAATGCGATAAGTTTTGGTAAAGATATAAATTGTTTTGGAGTTTTGGCGCAGCCGGTGGGATTTGAACCCACGCAGGTTTCCCCACTGGATTAGCAGTCCAGCGCGCTACCAGGCTACGCGACGGCTGCAACCGAAAATATTTTCGTTTCTTAAAACTTAAGATAACTTAAAACTATTCTTAAGTAATAATAATAAAAGTTTTTTATTATTTAGTTTTATATAGTCTAGATTAATTAAAGATTTTTTGAAAAGAAGCAGATAGAGCCCGTGATCTAGAGGTATGATGCCAGGTTTACACCCTGGATATCGAGGGTTCAATTCCCTCCGGGCTCACTATAAATCTAACCTAGTTCAATAATTTCCTCAATTTTAGAGGTCTGATTGCACTTAGTTTTGAGAATTTTAATTTTTTTCCAATATGAGCAATAATACCAGGTGCGTTTGTGTCTCCTTTAAGAATAATGATATTTTCTAAGAACCCTAATTTTTTTATTGTTATCACATCTTGGGAATGTCCTGTTATTGCTATTGCTTTTTTAACTTGAGCTCTAGTAGAACCTGATACAAAAACTCTCTCTAATTTATCTAGAAAACAATCATTTATTATTTCTAAGGTATTTTTTGCAATTAATCCCTTAATCTCTTTCTTACTTTGAGAAATCTCTTCAACTTTTACATGGATTGGAAAGTTTTCAATGAAACCAAACGAGTCTATTATTTTTCTGAGTGGAATTTTTTTACCTGTGCATAATTGATTTCTAAGAGTGTGAAGATTAATTAAAACATCGACAGTTGGGTATCTAATGCTACAATCAATAAAAATACCAAAACCAACCTTTCCTACATCAACTAAATATCCTCTTAATACATCTCCTTTATGAATTTCATTAAATCTAATTGTTGAACCAATATTTTGTTTTATTAAATTTTTGACAAATTCCTCATCAGGTCCTTCAATTTTTATTTCAAGACGGTTATCTTGTTTTCTAAAGCTTACTATATCAATATGTACATCTAGTTCCCTAATTTCATTAGATAACATTTGTAAATATTTCTGAAAGAGGGGATTAAAATTAAAATTTGGATTATAACTATAAATTTTCTCGGCCAAAATAAGTTTTTGAACCATCTTTAAGTGAAATAAACCTACATTTTTAAAGAAATTTTTGTATAAAATTAGTATAATTTTGAGGAATTAATTTGAACGAATTTAAGTTTATTCAACTCGTTGATAAATTAAAGGAAGAATACGATCAAATAAAAGAAATCTTTCTCTTAGATTCCTTAGGAAATATTATTTTTAAATCAGAAAATTTTAGTTTAAATGAAAACGAGGCAAAAGAGATATTATATGCTTGGAAAAACAAAAAATCATTTCTAAATTTTATGGGAAATCGGTTTGCAATTGTAAAATGGGCTGAAATTCAGTTAGCTGCAAAAAATATGTATGGAGAAGGTAGTATATGTGGGTCAATCACTCCTGAGGGTGAGTATTTTATCGCTCACATTCAAGAAAGTAAAGAATTACTTCTAATCGAATGGTCAATAATAATCAATAAACTTGTTTGGCAAAATTGATTATTTAAGGGGGCTTGCTTTTTTCTTTTAAAAGCATTTTTAATTCTTCCTTTTCTCCCTTTAATTTTTCAATCTTTCTATCTTTTCTTTTCATTTTAATAGAAATTAAAGTGATTCCATGAATATTTAGAAGTTTCTTTGTAAAAATAAATGTGCCTGTTATAATACCAATTAAATAACCTAGATTCACGATCCAGTAATAATTTGATATAAGTTGATAAAATGGATTAAATATATCCCAAAAAGGAATTAGTATTGCGAACACTCCAATAAATATTATTGCTATTAGAAGCATAATTTTTTCATACCTTGCAGGTTCATTTCTAAATAAGATATAAATTCTCACCCAATACATAATGCAAATAAATAAAACTGGAGTAAAAATTAAAGATCCAATTGATAATATCAATAACATATTTAATGCAAATTTTCTGTGCCAAAGATCTAATACTTCATTAATCTCCATCTGATCTTGAACTTGGGCTAATGCAAAGTCTTTTCTAAGTTGAAAATATTTCTTTTTTAAAGATCTTCCCGTTTTTTTCAATCTTTTTTTCCACCATGTTAATTTCCCCAACTCAGCTGCTTTATCAAATTCCTCAATAATAATTGGCTTTATGTATAAAGAAATAAGTAGAGATAAAATTCCATATAAGAAAAGAATATTTTCAATCCAAGCCATAATTCCTGTTTGTGAAAAGCTTCCTCCTCCAATTGCACTGGATATTACCAAATAAAATCCATAACCTATCAAAATAAAAGGAAATATAGATGTAAATATTGTAATATTCCGAGATATTTTTTGTTTTCTTTTTAGTCTTTCACTTAATTTTTCAAGAATAAATATTGTCCCTTTGCTAATACTCAAGATTAACCCAAAACCACTTAAAAATTTAATTGAGATAAAGAAAATTAATAAAGTTCCGTATGATGATAATTCACCCGAAAATAATAACCAAATCATTAAAAATAAGGAAGTTAAAAGCCCAACAATATAAATTACTAAAAATCTTTTCCGATTAGATTCCATATTTTTAGTAATGCAATTTTGTTAATTAATTTTTTTTAAAAATATATGTATAAATAAAAGTAATTTCCCGAAAGAATTAATCCACATTTATCCCAACTTCAAAATCAAAAATGTTTTTATATTTTATTTTAACAAATTTTAAATTTTTTAATTTATATAATCCCTTAATAAAGAAAAAGTAATAAAAAAATCTGAGAAAAATTAATAATAATTTTTAAAATTAAAATTTGGAGGAAAATTAGATATGTTTGCTCAGCCGGGAAAAGGGTACGATATGGCAATAACACAATTTTCTCCTGAAGGGAGATTATTCCAAGTAGAATATGCAATAGAGGCTGTACGCAGAGGTACTACTACAATTGTTTGTAAAAATGATGGGTCAGTAATATTTGCTGTGGAGAAAAAGTTTTCTAAACTTCAAGAACGGTGGGGTTCTGAAAAAATTTTCAAGATTGATGATCATATTGGAATTGCGATTAGTGGTTTAACCGCTGACGCTCGTGTTTTAATTGATAAAGCACGAATTCAAAGTCAAGTAAATATTTTGAGTTATGATGAAAAAATCTCTGTAAAAGATGTAACATTGCATATTTGTGAATTTAAACAAGCATTTACCCAAAATGCCGGCGTAAGACCATTTGGAGTATCTTTTCTAATCGGTGGTGTTGATTCGAATGGCCCCTCAATTTATTTAACCGACCCTTCGGGGGCGTCCTGGGGTTATAAAGCTCAAGCAATTGGTAGTGGAGCTACAGAAACTCGAGCTTTTTTAGAAAAAAATTATAAAGATAATTTGAGTGATGAAGAATTATTACTCCTCCCATTAAAAGCTCTACGTGAGATGATGGGTGATGATTTAAACCCTAATACATGTGATATTGGAGTAATTATGAGGGACGATCGTTTATTTAGGATGATAAATGAGAAAGAAAAGAAGGAATTATTAGATAAAGTCTAAATAAAATCATAGTAATTTTGTTCTAAGTTTTGATTAACAATATATAGAAGTTTTAAAGGTATAATTTTATTAATTTAAAGAAAGAAAATGATTAGAGACCGAGCTAGAATCGAATTAGGAAATCATGTCATTGGAAAAATTGAAAAAGGCAATAAAAAATTTGAAATGCTTTTAGATCCTGAAAAAGCATGGGCTGCTAAAAAGAAAATCAGAGAAGAAATTGAAAAAAAATTAAAAAAAGGGGATAGTAAAACACGGTTGACTGTTGATGATCTATTGAAATTTCAAGGTATTAATCTAGATTTAATTTTTGAGAGTTTTGCTGTTTTTGAAGATTTAAAAAGAGGGAAGAAAGCCCTTGATTCAGATATGCAAGATTTACTTCAAACAACAGATTCCATGAGAATAGGAGCTGAAATTCTATTAAATGGTCAAATTCAATGGACTCAGAAGCAAAGAGAAGAGGAATCTCAAAAGAAAATGAAACAAATAATAAATTTAATAGCAAAAAATGCAATTAATCCCCAAAATAAGAAACCTCATCCTCCCGAAAGAATTGAAAAGGCAATTGAACAAGCTAAAGTAAAAATTGATATCATGAAGAATGCTGAAGAGCAAGTTGAAGATATTGTAAAAGCAATTCGGTCAATCATCCCAATTCGAATCGAACAAGTACAATTGGCAATAAAAATACCTTCATCCTTTGCCGCAAAAGGTTATAATATGGTCGCTAGATATGGCACTATAAAAAAAGAAGAATGGCAATCTGATGGAGCTTGGGTAACCATTATTGATCTTCCTGCAGGATTGCAAGCTGAATTTTTAGATAAATTGAATAAATTAACCCATGGACGAGTACAAATAAAAACATTGAAATAATCTGATATAAAATCAGCAATGAATCTTTATGTAGAATTTATTATTACTTTTTCTTAGAAAATAATTAATTAAAAAAATAGAAGGTGATTTAACTGTGGAAGTTGAAGACATTGACGAAATTGACATTAATCAAATGAAAGATAAAGAAATAGTTATTCCAGGAGAAGTTTTATCCGAAGATTTAACTAATTTTACTCCAGGAAGAGGTACTACAAAACAAGGCAATAAAATTATCTCTTTATTTGTAGGGCTTAAAGTTATTAGAAAGAATTATATTAATGTTATTCCATTACGTGGAATATATACTCCTACTGAGGGAGATAAGGTTATTGGCGTAATAATAGATAAAAATCCTGTAAAATGGAAATTAGACATCAATGCAAGAAATTTTGGAATTTTAAAACCAAGTAATACAGTTGCGAGAACTCAAAAATTCAGAAAAGGAAGACCTGACAGAGCATATGAAACAACTCAAAAATTCAGTGTTGGTGATGTACTAATAGTAAAAATCACACAAGCGGATAGATTACATCATCCAGAGTTAACAACTCAAGGCAAATATTTAGGCAAGCGACATTCAGGAAAACTTATTGAAATCCCCCCCCCCAAAATACCAAGAATTATAGGACGAAAAGGATCAATGATTAATCTATTAAAAAAAATGACTAATTGTAATATTTTTGTAGCTCAAAATGGAAGGATCTGGATACAGGGGGATAATTTTGAGAATGAAATGTTATTAATTGATACAATCCATAAAATTGAAACTGAAGCACATACTTCTGGTTTAACTGAGAGAATTAAGGACTTTATTATAAATGAAAAAACAAGAAGAGGTATAAATTAATGAGTTTATTAATTAAGGATGAATCTCCAGAAAAGTTGATTGGAGAAGATGGAAAAAGGTTAGATGGGAGAGATTTAAATGAATTAAGACCTATTAAGATGGAAGTCGGAGTAATTCCAAATGCAGATGGAAGTGCTTATATTGAATGGGGTAATAATAAGATTTATGCTGCTGTGTATGGACCAAGAGAAGTTCACCCTAGACATGATGCTCGACCAGATAGGGGTATCTTAAGGACTTTTTATAGGATGACAACTTTTAGTGTTTCTGAAAGAAAAAGACCGGCTCCAGGAAGAAGGGAAAAAGAAATCTCAATGGTAATAAAAAATGCAATCGAACCAGTATTGTTTTTAGAATTATACCCAGACTCAGTAGTAGAAGTATTTATTGAAGTAATATCAGCGGATGGAGGAACAAGATGTGCCTGTACTACAGTAGCTGTACTCGCATTAGCTGATGCTGGAATTCCAATGAAGGGTTTAATAACCGCAGTGGCTGCTGGTAAAGCAAATGGAAAAATTATTATAGATTGCAGTGGAGATGAGGATAAATCGGGAGAAGCTGATTTACCATGTGCAATTTCATGGTATAATAATCAAATTGCCTTATTACAATTTGATGGAATCATGGATCTCAAAGAATTCGATAAATCAATTGATCAAATAATAGAAGCCTTAGAAAAGATACGTAAATTGCAAGAAGAAGCTTTAAAAAAGAGATATATTGATGTTCGAGACCATTTAAAAAATTATAAGCCTGAAGTAGTTTCAACTAATAATATTGAAGAAAAAATCGATTCAAATAACCAAAAAAATCAAAATGGAGGAGATCAAACAGAATGAGTTTATCAAAAATACTTGTGTCGACTGAGAGAAAATATATATTGAAAAATTTAAAACAGGATAAAAGAATTGACGGAAGAGACTTGCTCCAATATCGTGATATAAATATTGATGCTAATATAGTAAAAGCTGCTGAAGGTTCTGCAAAAGTGCATTTAGGTAAAACATGTGTCATTACTGGTGTTAAATATGAATTAGGACCTCCATTTCCGGACATGCTTGATAAAGGGGTTTATACTGTAATGGCTGAATTAGTTCCTATGAGTTGGGGAGCATTTGAAGGAGGTCCACCAGGTCAACAAGCAATAGAATTGGCAAGATTAATAGATAGACCAATTAGAAGCGCAAAAACTATACAAAATGAGATGTTATGTCTAATTCCTAATAAATTAGTCTACATTATCTTTATTGATGTATATTCTATTAATTATTCAGGAAATTTAATCGATAGTGGAGCTATCAGTTCATTAACGGCTCTAATTTCATCAAAAATTCCAACAGCTAAAATATTGGATGAGGAAAAAGCTAAAGTCGAATGGGATGGAGGTTATTTTAATACAAAGAAATTATTAAAAAACCTTCCAATATCTATAACATTTGGAAAAATAGATGATGTAGTATTCGTAGATCCTAACTTAACAGAGGAATTAGTAATGGACGGAAGAATAACTTATGCATTTGATGATGACGGAAATTTAGTTTCATTACAAAAAGGTGG
>JAHLWE010000505.1 GCA_019058135.1 Promethearchaeota archaeon
GAGTTAGTCTTAGTAAAAGAGAGAAGTATTGAAGAAGCAATCAGCCTTTTATGGAAGAAAGAGGGGCAGATAGTTGAAGGAGCAGGAGCAACTACAATTGCCCATATTCTCGAAGAAAAACGAAAATTCGTAAAAAAGAAGGTGGTAGCCGTAGTGAGTGGGGGAAACATCGAAGACTCCTTATTTCAAGAGATTTTAAGTACAGAACAGACTAGTAAAGATTGAAAAACCGTTAAATTATTATTAACTAAGATAAAATATATAAATTTAACATTATTTAAAGCTTTTAAATAATTTCCACCAATAAGATATCTTAAATTTGAATCTGAAGGTTAGACATTTTCTTATGATTGATGATAGCAAAGATGAAATTTTAATTGGTTTGATAGCAGATACACACATCCCTTCCCGATGTGCAGAAATTCCTAAAATAATTATTGATGATTTTTTAGATAAGAGTGTGGATTATGTGTTTCATTTGGGCGACTTTACTGAGTATCGTGTGTATGAAGGGTTACAAGATATATTTGGAAAGGACAAGGTCATAGGAATTAGAGGAAATATGGATGATTCGAAAATTAATGCAGAATTACCTGATCGCTTAGAATTAACTGCGTATGGATATAATATTTTGTTATTACATGGCTGGGGTGGTCCTAATATGGTGATACGACGTTTAAAGAAACATGTTGATTTGAAAAAATATCATATTATATTATTTGGACATATACACAAGCCATTAACTGAAAAGGTTGAGAATCAATATTTCATTAATCCAGGGACCCCAACCGACAAAAAGTTTACAGATTTAAACTCATATGGGTTTTTAACTTTATCAAAGGAGAAAATTAAACCTGAAATTCGTTATTTATAATCTTTTTTTCAATAATCTGTTATTTATTACTTAGATTTGTCGTTTGCTACTTCTATGCATTTTCCTATAGTAACGACCTCATCATCCTCATGAAGATCCATTGCTTTAACTCCTTGTGTGACTCTGTGGCTAACTCTAATTGAATCACAATGGATTCTTATTACTTGTCCTTTTTTTGTGCCTATTAATAAATCTTGCCCTGCAGCCCGTTGTATTGCGATTACTTCATCATCCTTCGATTTAAAATGAATATTTATAACTCCTTTTGCGTTTCTTGAGGTTTTTCTGTATTCTTTAATCGAACTGCATTTTCCTTTTCCTTTTTTAGTTAAAGTTAGAATTTTAGTTTTCTCATCCGTTAATAAAGCACCGATCACCTCATCATTTTCACGTAATTTTATACCCCTCACGCCCATTGCTGTCCTTCCTAGATTTTTAAGTTGTTTAACGTCAAATCTAGCGGCATAACCATTTTTTGTTCCAATAAAAATATCTTTATTCTCATCTTCGAGTTTTAATACTGTTATCAACTCATCATCTGGTCTGATTTTGATTGCAATTATTCCACTTTTAGAAATTTTTGAGAAATATTTTAATAAAGTTTTCTTAACTAACCCATTTTTAGATACAAAAATAAGTTTATCATCTTCTGAGAATTTACTGATCGGAATCATATGGGCGATTTTTTCATTTTCTTTTAATTTTAGTAATCTAATGATTGAACGACCTTTAGATGTTCGTGATTGTTTTGGAAGGTTATAACATCTTAAGGAATAAACTCGTCCCTTACTAGTAAAAAATAGGACAAAATCATGAGTAACACATGAGAAAATATCTTGTATGAAATCTTCCTCATCCATTTTCATAATTTTTTTTCCTTTACCGCCCCGATGTTGTAGTTGATAAACTTCTGTTGGGATTCGTTTAATATATTGATTGCTAGTAAGTATAACAATAGTTGATTTAACTTTAATTAAATCTTGCCGTTTAATCTCTTTTTGATAAGATAAATCTATGATCTGTGTTCTACGTTTATCACCAAACTTTTTGGATAATTCTATTAACTCATTTTTTATAATTTTGTATCTTATTTTTTCATCTGCAATAATTTCTTCAAGTTCTTTTATTTTAATGATTAAGTCTTTTTTATCATCTACCAGTTTTTGTCTTTCTAGGCTTGTTAATCTTGAAAGTCTCATAGCTAAAATTGCCTCAGATTGAATTTTGGTTAGACTATATTTTGTTATCAATTTTTTATTTGCTTCTGCTGCGTCTTTAGAACTTTTTATTATTTGAATGATGCTATCAATATCATCGAGAGCAATTAATAAACCTTCAATTTTATGTAATTTCTTTTTAGCCTCATCTCGATCAAATACAGAACGTTTATATATAACTCTTTCTCTATGATTTAAATATTCTTTAATTAATTCAAGTATGTTTAGGATCTTAGGTTGTAATCCCTTATTTATTAGTGTTAAATTAATTATATTAAATGAATCTTGGAGTTTTGTCTTTTTATAGAGAATATTTTCAACAAGTTTAGGTTCTCCATCCTTGGAGAGTTCAATAACTATTCTCATACCCTTTTGATCTGACTCATCCCTTAAGACTTTAATATCTGGCATCTCTTTATTGCGAATGAGTTTTGCAATTGATTGCATAAGAGATGTTTTATTTACTAAATAAGGAATTTCTGTTATTACAACTGCTGTTTTATCTTTTTTAATGGTTTCTACAGAAATTTTTCCTCTTATTATTAATTTTCCACGACCTGTTTTATATGATTGTAATAAGCTTTGGGGATTTATAATAATCCCTCCAGTTGGGAAGTCGGGACCTTTTATAATTTCTGAGAGTTCATTAATTGAAATTTCTGGTTTTTCAATTTTCGCAATAATACCATTGCAAATTTCAGTTAAATTGTGCGGTGCCATATTAGTCGACATTCCAACTGCAATCCCACTCGTTCCATTCACTAATAAAGTTGGAAATTTTGAAGGTAAAACTTTTGGTTCTTTATTTGATCCATCGAAATTATCCATGAACTCTACTGTCTCTTTTTTGATATCTTCAAAAATTTCATTTGAAATTTGTGCTAACCTTGCTTCTGTATATCGCATCGCTGCGGGTGGATCACCATCAACAGAACCAAAATTACCATGACCTTGAATCAGAGGATATCTTATCGAGAAATTTTGAGCTAATCGAACCAATGAATTATAAATGGCTTGGTCTCCATGAGGATGATAATCACCAAGCACATACCCAACTATTTTAGCACTTTTAACAAATGATCTAGTATAAAGGAAATTGTCTCTATACATTGTATAGAGTATTCTTCTATGGACCGGCTTTAATCCATCTCTAACATCAGGAATAGCTCGTCCAACAATCACGGACATTGCATAATCAATATACCTTTCCTCTAACTCAAGTCCAATTTTTTTTTCTAAAATTTTTTCTGAACTCATAATTTCACTCTAGTTTTTAGTGATAAAATAAATAAAATTAAATATCCAAGATTTTTACATTCTTATATTTATCTACAATAAATTTTTTTCTGGGTTGGACATCATCTCCCATTAATTGAGAAAATATTTGATCAGTTTCAATGAGATCTTCAATTTTAACTCGTAAAAGTGATCGATTATCTTTATTCATCGTTGTTTCATATAACTCTTGAGAATTCATTTCTCCCAAACCTTTATACCGCTGTATTTTTATAGATCCCTTGTTTTCTATTTTTATTTTGTACTTTTCCATTAAATCCTTAACTGTATTATCCCTTTCTTTGTCATTGAATGCATATTTTTTAAAATTTTTATAATTAATTTTGTATAAAGGGGGTAAAGCAACGTAAAGATGTCCCTTTTCAATTAATGGGCGCATATATCTAAAGAAAAAAGTTAATAAAAGTGTTTCAATATGAGATCCATCGATGTCAGCATCACACATAATAATAATTTTGTGATAACGAAGTTTAGCTAAATCGAAAGGTTCATCATCTATACCCTCAATTCCTGCGTCAATAGTTTTAATCATTGCTTGTATCTCTTTATTATTAAGAATTTTATGAATTCGGGATTTTTCAACATTTAGAATTTTCCCTCGTAAAGGTAAAATTGCTTGAAATTCTCTATCACGCCCTTGTTTGGCCGAACCACCAGCCGAGGATCCCTCTACAATAAAAAGTTCGCATTTTTCTGATTCACTTGAAGAGCAATCTGCAAGTTTACCGGGTAATCGAATTGAATCTAAAGCAGATTTCCTACGAATTAATTGCTTTGCGTTTTGAGCAGCATCTCTCGCTTTTTTTGCTTCTAATGCTTTATAAATTATTAATTTTGCAGTCTCTGGATTTTCTTCCAAATGTTTTTCTAATTCATTAGATACAATCCTACTAACTATTTGTCTTATTTCAGGATTTCCCAGTTTTATCTTTGTTTGGCTTTCAAATTGTGGATCAGGCAACATGATTGAGAGAATTGCTGTTAATCCTTCTCTAACATCTTCACCTGATAATATCATTCCTTTGAATTTCTTAAATTGTTCATTTTCAAGATATGAATTCATAACCCTTGTTAATGCACCTTTGAATCCGGTTAAGTGAGTACCCCCTTCTTTAGTATTGATTGTATTTGCAAAAGTTAAAATGTTTGTCCCATAACTTTGATTATATTGCATAGCTACTTCAACTAAAATTTCTTCCGTACCAGATTCTTTTTTTTTAACAAAAGCTTTTTTAAAATAAATTGGAGTTGGAATCAATAATTTCTTATTTTTATTAAGAAAAGATACAAAATCTATCAAGCCCCCCGTAAAATAATATTCAATGGGTTCTTCAATATTTTGATTTAGGATTGAAAATTTTGTGTTGGGATTAAGAAAAGCTAATTCTCTCACGCGATTAGATATTTTAGTAATATTCCATATATCATCTTCAGGATTAAAATCAAATATTTCATTATCTGGATAGAATGAGATTTTGGTTTCAGTTATATTAACTTCATTTTCTGGTAAATTTATTATTTCAGGTTCGGAAACACTTACGCCTTTAGAAAATTGTTGCCGATAAAGTTTTCCCTCTCTTTTTATTTCAACAATCAATTTTTCAGTTAGTGCACTCACAACAGAAAGCCCCACTCCATGCAAGCCACCTGATATCCTATATGCTTTACTATCAAATTTACCTCCTGCATGTAAATGCTCAAGAATAACTTCTGGAGTATATTTATCATATTCTGGGTGTTTTCCGATTGGAATTCCACGTCCATTGTCTATTATCTCAACAGAATTATCAGAATTGATAATAATATCAATTTTATCGCAAAATCCTGCCAAACTTTCATCTATTGAATTATCAATGACTTCAAAAATAAGGTGGTGCAGTCCATTTTCCCCAGTATCGCCAATATACATGGCAGGTCTTTTTCTAACTCCTTCTAATCCCTTTAAAACTTTAATACTTTCTACATCATAAACGGAATTGTTTTGATTCTGGGGGTGTTTATTTGAATCCAAAAATTAATCCTTCCTACCTATTTTTTTCTAATTAAATTTGATTTATTAGAGGTGAAAACGTATTCTTTATTTGTAGGTTTCTATATAAATATAAAACAATTAACGATATAAACCTATGGGAGTTTTTTTTATCAATTTTGGGAAATAAATTATCAAAATCTATAATGAAAATTATTAGTTATTATTCTTTTTCGAAATATGTTGCAAAATTTTATACAATTATTATTTAGAAAATTCTCTGTTCTAAAAAGATGATATCATTTAAATCCAATTTTTCCTATGATCTCTTATTATTTTAGCCATTCTTATAAAATTACAGAAATCCTTATCTACATCGTGAGTTCTAACAATATTTGCACCATTATAAACGGCAATAGCTGTAGAGGATAATGATCCAAAATATCTATCTTTAGGATCGGGAATATCCAACGCATTTCCAATAAATGATTTTCTAGATATCGCAATAAGTATTGGTTTCTTTAGAGATTTTAATTTATAAAGGTCGTTAATTATACCGATATCATATTGGAACGTTTTTTCCTTAATCCATGCTCAAATTCCAGGATCTATTATGATTATTTCACTTGCAAAACCCCAATCCTCTAAAGATTTTATTGATTCACGTAATATCTCCGTAATTTCCTCAATTGACAGAAGATCTCCGGGTATATCTTTTGATGCCATTAATATTATAGGGATTTCTTTTTCAATTATTAAATCTTTCAGAGTCACATCTGTTTTAAGATTAGAAACATCATTAATAATCATATACTTATTGTGTTCTCGCGTTATTTCATAGCATTTTTGTGCAATCTTCCTGTATTGAGTATCAACGGAGATTATAATATCTTGTGGGATTAATTTGCATACCCTTTTTATTACAGAAATTATCCGATTCAATTCTTCATCGATAGAAATTTTTGCAGACCATGGAGCAGTCGAACGCGCACCAATATCTATAATTTTAGCACCATTTTGAATCATATTTTCAATAATGGAAGATAAATCATTTAAATCCATTAAAACAGAACCTTTATAGAAAGATTCTGGACTTAAGTTTATAACTCCCATTATAACAATTGGATGTGAATCTCCTATTTCTAAGCAATCAAACAATTTAATGTTAATTAAACTCATATGATCCCGCACATCTCTAAGAAATTCTTTATTATAAAATAATAAACATTATGAAATAATAATTATTTCATTTTATTATAATAAGAAAATTGTCTTGAGTCCGTAATAGATGATTATATGATTGTTAATAGCGTAAAATTGCCAATTATTAAATCCAATGATGATTTACTTCAAATTATTTTAGATACATTCGAGGAAAAAGATATTATTCTTGGAGATAAAGATATTGTGGTTATTTCTGAGAAAATTATTGCTACTGCACAAGGAAGAGTAGTAGATCTTACAAGTATTAGAAACCTTTCAGATCAAGCAAAAGAATTAGCATTAAAATATAAAATGGATGAACGTATAGTAGAGTTGATATTAAAAGAAGCGGATATGGTCTTAGGTGGAATAGATACTGTAGTATTAGCAGAGATTAATGGTATATTAATTGCCAATGCAGGAATAGATCATTCGAATTCGGGCGGTGAAAATTTTGTTGTGTTATTGCCAAAAAACCCTCAAAAAACCGTTAATGAATATCGAGCATTCTTTATAAAGGAATTTAATCTTAAAAATTTAGGAGTAATTTTATCGGATTCAAGGGTCCAGCCATTAAAGAAAGGAACCATTGGTGTAGCTATTGCTGTTTCGGGTTTTGAACCAATTGAGGATTGTCGAGGCCGTGCCGATTTATTTGGAAGACCACTTCAAATTACTCAACGAGCTGTAGCAGATGACTTAGTGAGTGCGGCACAAATTTTACTAGGAGAAGCTGATGAGCAAACACCCATTGTTATAATTAAAGGGGCACCAGTTACTTTTATTGATAAGCCACCAAGTTCTATGCAAATGGATCCTGAAGAATGTTTATATATGAATATATTTGCACAATATCTACTGAAAAAAAACGATAAAAAGAAAGAATAGATTTAATTTTTATCCCAAATAAATTAACAAATAGTGTGATGTGATTTGGTAATGAAGAAATCAAAATATATAACAATTGAGGAAGCTCTGAAAAAGGATTCTATTAATGTAAATTTGAGAGGTTGGGTATATAGAGAAAGAAAATCTAACAAATTTGTATTCATTGTTTTAAGGGACGAATCTGACATAATACAATGTGTTATATCTAAAAATAGAAATCCAGAACTCTTTGAAAAAGCTGAAAAATTAACAATTGAATCTTCAATTAAAGTTTCAGGCGAATTAAAGAAGGATGAAAGGGCTCCTACCGGTTATGAAATTTCTGTAATAGATTTGGAAATTGTCCAAATTGCCGAACCATTTCCCATTACCGAACATCAATCACCTGAACTTTTATATGATAATAGACATCTTTGGTTAAGATCAAGGAAATTAAACGCAGTTTTAAAAATTCGACACACAGTTGTTGGGGCTATTCATGAGTTTTTTAGAAATCGGGGTTATTATGAATTTGACGCGCCAATTTTTCAACCTACCCAGTCCGAAGGTGGTGCTACATTATTTGAAGTTAAATATTTTGAAGATAAGATATATCTAAGCCAAACATGGCAATTATATGCTGAGGCAGCGATCTTTTCCTTAGGAAAAATTTACAATATGGGACCAACATTTAGAGCAGAAAAATCAAAAACTTCAAGGCATTTAGCAGAATTCTGGATGGCTGAAATGGAAGTAGCGTGGATGAAACTTGATGAGATCACCGAAGTTGCAAAAGATGAAATCAGGTTTATTATACAAGAAGTTTTAAAAAATAATAGGAAAGAACTTGAAATTTTAAAGAGAGATATTAATCTGCTAGGGCATTACGCGAAAGCAGAATATCCTACAATTAAGTATGCAGAAGCTTTAGTCCTTCTTAATAAGAAATACCAAATGAATGTTCCTTGGGGTAAGGATTTAAGAACTATTGAAGAAGAAAAAATAGCAAAACATTTTAAGGTTCCTGTGGTTGTCACACATTATCCCACAGAGATTATGGGTTTTTATAAACCACCCAGTGAAGAAAATCCTAAAGAAGCATTATGTTTTGATATGTTAGCTCCAGAAGGATATTGTGAAATTATAGGTGGGTCAGAAAGAAATACATCCGTGAGTGATATGATTCAGAGATTAGAAGCAGATGGCGAAGATCCAAAAAATTATGACTGGTATTTTGATTTGAGGCGATATGGCAGTGTTCCTCATTCAGGTTATGGTTTAGGTGTGGAAAGAGTAATCAGCTGGGTCTGCGGATTAGATAACATTAAAGATGCCATTCCTTTCCCTAGAACTATGTTAAGAAAAGCACCTTAATAAAGAAATCTGATTGTGGTACTTCAGTCAAATTTTTTAGAAATATACAATTATTAACAATGAGTTATTTAAGAGAAGTTTATTCTAAATTATTTAGAAGTTTGGTTTGTTATTAATGGAACTCTACAATTACATGGGATATGAATTAATCGAAAAGATAATAAATAAAGAAATTACAGTTAAAGATTTAATTCAATCAACATTTGACAGAATTGAGACAACTGATAATCTTATTAATTCCTTTATTAATTTATCAAAAGATAAAGCACTCAAAAAAGCTAAAGAATATGATATTAAAATACAAAAAGGAAAAAAAGTTGGCAAGCTTTATGGTTTACCTTTGGCAAATAAAGATTTAATCTGCTTAAAAGGTTTTCCTACGACTTGTTGTTCAAAAATACTGAAGGGGTATTATCCTCCTTATAATGCTACAGTTATTGAA